>NZ_JAHHPR010000230.1:0-9059 GCF_024606255.1 Endozoicomonas sp. SESOKO3 | reverse complement strand
TCACAGGTTGACCAGGCCATTTCATCAGCCCGGAAAGCCCAGCCGGGATGGGCTGCACGCTCTCTGGAAGACCGCATTAGTCTGGTGCGTAAGTTTGCCGGGCAGGTTGAACAAAACGCTCACCTGCTGGCCGAGATCATTGCCTTAGAGACGGGTAAACCCTTGTGGGAATCCAAAACCGAAGCTGCGGCCATGAAAGGCAAGATTGAAATTTCTATCAAAGCCTACAGTGAGCGCACCGGAACGACAGAAAACATCATGCCGGGAGGCCGTGCTTTTATACGACATAAACCTCACGGTGTCGTCGCTGTTTTTGGCCCCTACAATTTTCCGGGACACCTGCCCAATGGACACATTGTTCCGGCCCTGCTGGCGGGCAATACGGTTGTCTTCAAACCCAGTGAACTGACCCCGGCTACAGCTGAAGAAACCATCAAACTCTGGGAGCAGGCCGGACTACCGGAAGGCGTATTGAACATGGTTCAGGGCGAGAGAGAGACCGGTATGGCTCTGGCTGGGCACAAAGGCATTGACGGCCTGTTCTTCACCGGCAGCTCGAATACAGGAAGGCTCATCCACCAGCAGTTTGGGGGTCAGCCAGGCAAGATTCTGGCTCTGGAGATGGGTGGCAATAATCCGCTGATCATTACTGAAGTCAAAGATCGAAAAGCGGCGATACACGACACTATACAGTCAGCGTTTATTACTGCGGGTCAGCGGTGTACCTGCTCCAGACGCTTGTTCGTGCCTGCCTCAGAATGGGGTGATACTTTCATTGATCAACTGGTTGAAGCCACAGGCAACATCAAAATAGGCCAATGGAATGATGAAGACCAGCCCTTCATGGGAGCCGTTATCTCAGAAGCGGCTGCGAACAGTATTTTGCAGGCACAGGCACGCCTGCAACAGCTGGGCGGTCAATCATTACTGACGAGCAGAAAATTGAAGGAAGGTACCGGTTTACTGTCTCCCGGCATTATTGATGTTACCGCCATTAAAGAACTACCCGATGAAGAGTACTTCGGCCCCTTGCTACAGGTGCTTCGTTACAACCAGCTCAACGAAGCCATCGAACAAGCCAATAACACTCGTTATGGACTGTCCGCCGGTATTTTCGCTGACAACCGAGAAGACTATGAACAGTTCCTGCACCTGAGTCGAGCCGGAATCGTCAACTGGAACAAGCCCATCACCGGAGCCAGCAGCGCTGCGCCATTTGGTGGTATTGGTGACAGCGGTAACCACCGCCCCAGTGCCTACTTTGCTGCTGACTACTGCGCTTACCCCGTTGCCAGTGTAGAAGCTGAGAGCCTGTCACTACCGGAAAAACTGGCGCCGGGTTTAAAGCTTTAATGAACAGATGCATGCCATCAGGAAGCTGACCGAGATCGGAACAGAAAAAATATGAATAGTACTGTTGAAGCCAATTTTGACGGCCTGGTAGGCCCAACCCATAATTATGCAGGCCTTTCTCTGGGCAATATAGCCTCAACCCGAAGCCAGTCGGCGTCTTCCAACCCGAAACAGGCTGCTCTGCAAGGTCTGGCTAAAATGAAGGCACTGCACGACATGGGTTTAGTACAAGGAGTGCTGGCACCCCATGAAAGACCCGACGTTTATACCCTGCGCAAGCTAGGTTTTAGCGGCAGTGATAGACAGGTTCTTGCCGGGGCCTCAAGACAGGCACCCAAAATTCTTGCAGCATGCAGTTCTGCATCCACCATGTGGACCGCTAATGCCGCTACAGTATCACCCAGCGCCGACACAACGTCTGGCACCGTACATTTCACACCGGCAAACCTGTGCAGTAAGTTTCACCGATCAATTGAGCATGAAATAACAGGCAAAATCCTGAAAGCCGTTTTCTCCAGCGAGGAGCATTTCACTCATCATCCAGCCCTGATTAGCACCTCTCACTTCGGCGATGAGGGCGCGGCCAATCACACCCGTTTCTGTCAGAACTATGGAGACGAAGGTGTTGAGTTTTTTGTTTATGGCCGTTACAGCTTTGATGATGCTCAGCCAGCGCCGACAAAATTTCCGGCTCGCCAAACCCTGGAGGCCTCCCAGGCCATTGCCCGTAACCATCAACTGAATAGCCATCGAACTGTCTTTGCACAGCAAAATCCGGAAGTCATTAATCAGGGAGTTTTTCATAACGATGTCATTGCTGTGGGTAACCGCAATGTACTGTTCTGTCACGAGAAAGCCTTCCTGAATCAGGCGCAGGTTTACAACGACCTGAGAAGTGCTTATAGCCTTGAGCTAAAAAACAGCCGGAATGACTTCTGCATTATTGAGGTGCCTGAAAGTCAGATAAGAGTGGAAACTGCGGTGAAAAGTTACCTGTTCAACAGTCAGCTGCTCAGCACTTCCGATCATGATATGACTATTGTTGTGCCCTCTGAGTGCCAGAGTGATCGACAGGTTTCTTCTTACCTCGAAGGTCTGGTTGCGCGCGAGAACCCCATTAATGACATCAAAGTGTTCGACTTGCGTCAGAGCATGAATAATGGCGGCGGACCTGCCTGTTTGCGTCTGAGAGTAGTCCTGACTCCAGAAGAACTGGCTGCCACCAATCAGGCCTGCCTGATGAACGACACTTTGTATACAACACTCTGCCAATGGGTAGAAAAACATTACCGTGACAGGCTGACTGAAGCCGATCTTGCTGATCCTGAACTTCTGATTGAATCCCGTACAGCACTGGATGAGTTAACCGACATTCTGCAACTGGGCTCAGTCTATCAGTTCCAACAGGTGTGAAGGGCTTGAGCTGATTTTATCTCTGCGAATGATAGAATCAGCTCATCCACTTCATGGGAGAAAAGAATGAGAATAATATCCATTGCTATGCTGGCGCTTGTTTCCATAGTACTTGCAGGCTGCGTAAGCGTTACCGTTCCTCAGGAAAACCCTAAGGTCGCCCCATTATCGATTACCGCTTCTCCCCTGCATCGATTCTCTTTAGCCGATTTTGATGGCTTGATGTTCGAATCCATCACCCCTGAAGAAAAGGACCCGATGTTCCCTAACCGGGAGAATGCTTATCAAACAATAGAATTCGAGATAGCCAAACAGCTGTCAGCGAAAATGAACATTGATCCTGACCAAATACCCCAGAATTCATTGATTGTCCGCTATGGCATTGCTTCTGATTCCATCGTCTCCGACGCAGAACTGGTTCGCTTTTTTGGCACAACGCCGGGACTGGTCACTGAGCCGGGCCAGGAAAAACTGACCATAGCCATTGCCCTGATTCGAGCCAATACCGGAGATGCCCTATGGAAAGGGGTTGCCCAGGGCACAATAGTTCCCGGACTGAGCAATGAAACAAGACTGGCCAGAGCCGAAGCGGCCATTACCAGAATGTTGAGCAGTTTGAGATGACGCTCCCTGCCTTATCGAGGGTGTTGGAGAGTTAAAGCAAACAATTAATTATTCATTCGTAGCTCCGTGATTTTCACCTTGTGATAGCCACTGTCATAGCCGTCGGAGATGGTAAGCACATGGCCGCAGTCGGCACTGAAGGTGGCTGATTTGACCTTCCTCCCATGGGAAATTGTGGCTTTTTCTACCCATGATCCATCAGCCACCAGACCAATAATTTTCGACGTTAAATCTCCACTGGCGGTGACCACATGGCGGCCATCGGGACCGAAGGTGGCCGAGAAGACCTCTCCATTATGGGAAAAGATGGCTATTTCTCTCCATAATCCATCGTCGTCATGGCCATAAATTCTCACCTTTCCATCGCCACTGGCGGTCACCATGTAACGGCCATCGGCGCTGAAGCTGGCTGAATAAACTTCGTCCTCATGATGAATGGTGGTCTGTTTTTTCCATTCTCCGTACTCCTGGGCGTAGATTTTCGCCTTGCCATCAATACTGGCGGTCACCAAATGACTGCCATCATCGCTGAAGGTGGCTGAGTTGACCTCTTCCTTATGTAAAATAATGATTTTTTCTTTCCATGGCCCATCATCTTCATGACCATAGATTTTCACCGTGCAATTGTTAACGGTCACCAGATGGCTGCTGTCAGCGCTGAAGGTAGCTGAATCGACATAATCAACATGATAAATTTTGGCTTTTTCTTCCCATGTCCCACCCTCTTCCTGGCCATAGATTTTCGCCGTGCAATCTTCACTGGCAGTGACCAAATAGCGGCTATCGGCACTGAAGGTAGCTGAGCTGACAGTGTCATCATGTTCAATTGTGGCTTTTTCCACCCATAGCCCATCGCCCACCTTGCTATAGATCTTCACTGTGTGATCGTCACTTGCGGTCACTAAATGAGAGCTATCGGCGCTGAAGGTGGCTGAATTAACGCCTTCATCATGAAAAATGGTCCCTTTTGCTTTCCATGATCCATCGTCTTCATAGCCATAGATTTTCGCTGTGCCATCGTCACTGGCAGTGACCAAATAGCGGCTATCGGCACTGAAGGTGACTGACTCAACGAAGCGATCACGGGGAATGGTGGACTTTTCTTCCCATAAACCATCGTCATTCCGGCTACAGATTTTCACCTTGTTATCTTCACCGATGGTCACCACATGGTGACCATCGGCGCTGAAGGAAGCTGAATTGACTTCTTCATCATGGGAAATGGTGGCTTTTTTCTTCCATGATCCGTCGTCCTCCTTGTCATAGATTTTCACCTTACCATCGTCACTGGCAGTCACCACGTGGAGACCGTCTCTACTGAAAGTCGCTGAGTTGATTAAGTCTCCATGGGAAATAGTGACTTTTTTATCAACATTGAATGTTTCACACTGCGACATTAGATTGGCATTATTGAAAAAGAGCAGAGCAGGACGAACCTCTTCTCGACTTTTAACAAGCGACTCGATTAGCGCCTGATTATTCGTAAATTGCCCCAGCCAGGCACTGAGTTGCTCATCACTTCTTGCGGTGATGGCTGTCTTCAGTAGAGACTGGTGTGCTGAAGAAAAACGGCGATACCATGCCTTTGCCGGAATATCTTCTTGTTTAATAAGCTCTTGAAAGTGGCTAGATACCTGTTTCAAACAGGCAACATCTTTAAGCCCCAAATGGCCAATAATATTTAATTGTGTGAGGCGGGGCAAATTGAGTAGCGGAGACTCACTGCTCTCAGATACACTGATTTCCCTACCCCCACTGACACCCGTTGGTGCATGCTCCGATATAGATTGAGGCGGTTTTGGTAAATATGAGAAAGCAGCTTTTGAGTTGTTGTTTATCGATTCCATGTTTTGTCAATCTTTTGTTTGATAGTTTTTATTTATCTTCAATCAGGAAGAACATCCAAAATTGAAACTAAGGGTTGGATTCTGTCTTAAAGTAAAAGTTCATGACATGTTGTTAAGTGAAACTAACAAAAGTTTCTGTCTTTCAGCACACGCTAAATAGCGTCACTCAGAAGAAACCTCTTAAATTGAATAAAAGTGAAGGCAAACAGTCAATTATTCATTCATTCGCAGCTCAGTGATTTTCGCCTTGTGATAGCCATTGGCTGCGGCTGTGGTAAGCACATGGCTGCAGTCGCCACTGAAGGTGGCTGATGAGACCAGCCCCCGATGGGAGATAGTGGCTTTTTCTACCCATGATTCTTCAGCCGTCAGGCCAATAATTTTCGACGTTTTATCTTTACTGGCGGTCACTATATGGCGGCCATCGGTACTGAAGGTGGCTGAATAGACTCGACCATTATGATAAATAGTGGTTTTTTTCTTCCATGATCCATCGCTCTCACGGCCGTAAATTTTCACCTTGCCATCGTCACCGGCGGTCACCACGTAGCGGCCATCGGCGCTGAAAGTGGCTGAATTAACATCACCGGCATGGTGAATGGTGGCTTTTTCTTCCCATGATCCATCTTTATTCTGGCCATAGATTTTCGCCTTACCATCATTACTGGCGGTCACCACATGGCTGCCATCGGGACTGAAGGCGGCTGAGTTGACCTTATTTTTATGGAAAATAGTGGTTTTTAATCCCAATAATCCGTCGTCCTCATGACCATAGATTCTCACCGTGTAATCGTCACTGACGGTCACCAAATAGTTGCCATTTGCGCTGAAGGCAACTGAATCGGCATGGGTAGCATAGTACGCGGAATTTTCTTCCCATGTTCCACCTTCCTCCTGACCGTAAATTTTCGCCCCGCCATCATAACTCGTGGTCATTACACGGCTAGCATCGGCGTTGAAGGTCGCTGAGCTGATCAAATCATTGTGATAAATGATGCCTGATTCCAGCCATGATCCATCGTGCTCCTTACTATGGATTTTCACTGTGTGATCGCCGCTGGCAGTCAACACATAGCGGCTATCGGCACTGAAAGTGGCTGAACTGATATATCCATTGTGGAAAATGGTAGCTTTTGCTTTCCATGTTCCATCGTCCTCATAGCCGTAAATTCTCGCCGTGCCATCGTCACTGGCAGTGACCAAATAGCGGCCATCGGCACTGAAGGTGGCTGACTTGACAAAGGAATCATGGGATATTGTGGC
Organism: Endozoicomonas sp. SESOKO3; assembly: GCF_024606255.1. Classification (NCBI taxonomy): domain Bacteria; kingdom Pseudomonadati; phylum Pseudomonadota; class Gammaproteobacteria; order Oceanospirillales; family Endozoicomonadaceae; genus Endozoicomonas; species Endozoicomonas sp. SESOKO3. The sequence continues at coordinate 2,559 of NZ_JAHHPR010000230.1, read as the reverse complement.
CTTTGCTTGCCATGATCCATCGTCATTCCGGCCATAGAGTTTCACTTTGTGATCTTCACCGATGGTCACCGCATGGCGGCCATCGGCGCTAAAAGTGGCTGATGCCACCGATTTATCATGAGCAATGGTGGCTTTTTTTGTCCATGATCCGTCGAGCTCCTTGTCATAGATTTTCGCCGTGCCATCGTCACTGGCAGTCACCACGTGGAGACCATCTTTACTGAAAGTCGCCGAATTGATGAAGCCTTTATGGGAAATAGTGACTTTTTTATCGACATTAAATGTTTCGCACTGCGACATTAGATTGGTGTTGTTGAAAAAGAGCAGAGCAGGAGATAGACCATTATCGTCCCGGCGTTTTAAAACTGAATCGATCAATGCCTGATTATTCGTAAATTGCCCCAACCAAGCACTGAGTTGCTGATCACTTTTTGCGGTGACGACTGTCTTTAGTAGAAACTGGTGCGCAGAGGAAAAACGGCGATACCATTCCTTTGCCAGAGAACCTTCTTCTTTAATAAGCTTTCGAAAGTAGGTACATACCTGTTTCAAACGGGTAATATCTTTAAGCCCCAAACGTTCAATAATATTTAAGTGTGTTGGGCGAGACAAACTCAGTAATGGAGGCTTAGTACCCTCAAAAACAGTGATTTCTCTATTTGCATTGACACCTGTACGTGCTCGCTTTGATATAGGTTGAGCAGAAAATGACAAAACGTTTGAATGGTTATTTATTTGTCGCATATCTGGTCACTCCATGGTTAGCGCTTATCCTCAATTAGAAGGTATATTCAAAATTGATGTTAATAATAGGATTCGGTTTTAACATAAAAGTTCCTGACAAATTGTTAAGTGAAACTAACATTTACCACCGACAGCAACCATTTTCTCCACTAACCTTCTGAGTTTCGATCTTCTACACAGAAATGGATGACACCTGTATTCAATATTGTTTTTCGGGGTTTTGTGATTAATTAATTCAAAAACCTGGCATCTCCCTCCATTCTTTTCTGAAAAGCCGGGTGCGCCTTGACCCTCTGGAGATAGGCGGCAAAGCCCGAATATTCTGACGGGTCAGGTTCGAATCCGGCACAACCGGCATTGGTCACTTTCATCAAAACGGTATCAGCGTACTCCTCCAACCAGCGGGCTTTGGCTTTTAAAGCCGGATCTCTGGGGTACAGCGCCAAGAAAAGGGAGAAACTCCATGGGAGCTGAGACGAGGACCTTTTAGAGAGTCTGACTTTTCCTGTCTGCCTCCCGGTCAGTGGACACTTCTGGTTCAGGCTATGGATCACTGGGTTCCCGATGTTCACTCGCTGCTGGATTACTTTGACTTTCTGCCCTCCTGGCAACTTGAAGACATTATGATCAGCTATGCAATCGATGGGGGTTCAGTGGGTCCTCACTACGATCATTTTGATGTTTTCCTGATTCAGGCCGAAGGCCGAAGGCAAAAGGCATTGGCAAGTCGGCCCGGTCTACGATGCCAGCTCACCAAAACTGAAAAACACTGACCTTCATATCCTGTCGGAATGACTATTTCAGTAGGCTTCCGGAAAAGTGAAAGCAAGCAAACAATCAATCGCCCATGAATAGTTCATTGATTTTCACCCTGTCATCGAAGCCGACGGTAACCACATGGCTGACGTCGTTGCTGAAGGCGGCTGATATGACCGGTTCCCAATGGTAAACAGAGGCTTTTTCTACCCATGATTCATCAGTTTCCTGGCCAATAATTATCGCCGTATAATCTTCACTGGCAGTCACCACATGGCGGCCATCGGCACTGAAGGTGGCTGAGCTGACCGGACCACCATGTTCAATTTCGGATTTTATTTTCCACAATCCATCGTCGTCATGGCCATAAATTATCACTCTGCCATCGTGACTGGCAGAAACCATATGACGGCTATCGGCACTGAAGGTGGCTGAATTGACGTGGTCATAACCACCATGGTCGATGGTGGCTTTTTCTTCCCATAATCCACCCTTACCGGCCTTCTGGCCACAGATTATTGCCACGCCATCTTCACCGGTGGTCACCAGATGGCAGCCATCGGGGCTGAAAGACGCTGTTTTGACCACGTTACTATGGAAAATAGTGATTTTTTCTTTCCATGTTCCATCGTCCTCATAGCCATGGATTTTCACACTGTAATCACCACTGACGGTAGCCACATGGTATCCATCGGCACTAATGGCAGCTAAATCGACACCGACTTCATGGTAAATGGTGGCTTGTTCTTGCCATGTTCCACCCGCCTCCTGGCCGTATATTTTCGCAGTGCCATCCCAACTGGCGGTCAGAACATGGCGACAATCGGCGCTTAAATTAGCTGAGATGACACAGTCATCATGAGTAATTCTGACTTTTTCTATCCATAATCCATCGGACTCCAGACTATAGATCTTCGCTGTGTTATCGTGGCTGGCAGTCACCACATGGTGTCCATCGGCGCTGAAGGAGGCTGAATTGATATCGTCACCATGGGCAATGATGACTTTCTCTTCCCATAATCCATCGTCATCATGACCATAGATTTTTGCTATGTAGTC
>NZ_JAHHPR010000229.1:0-5552 GCF_024606255.1 Endozoicomonas sp. SESOKO3 | reverse complement strand
ACATTAAATCTGTGTTGTTGAAAAAAACCAGAGCAGGAAAATCAACATTGTTTCGACGCTCTGTAAGTGACTTGGTTAACACTTGGTTATTTGTAAACTGCCCAACCCAACGGCTGAGTTGCTCATCACTTTTTGCAGTAATGACTGTCTTTAGTAGAGACTGGTGTGCAGAAGAAAAGCGGCGATACCAAGCCTTTGCCAGGATATCTTCTTCTTTAATAACCTCTCGAAAGTAGGTACAAACCTGCTTTAAACGAGCAATATCTTTAAGCCTCAAACAGCCAATAATTTTCAATTGTGTCAGGCTGGGCAAATTGAGTAGTGAAAGTTCACCCTTGTCACATACAGTAATTTTCCTGCCTGCACTATCACCCACAACCTCTGACCTCGATAGAGATTGATCTGGTGTTGGTGAAAGTGAACCGACAATATTGGAATCGTTATTCATTCCATTCATGCTCTGTTACTCAATGGTTACTATTTACTCTCAATTAAAAAAGACATTCAAAATTGATGCCACGGGTTAGACTCGGAGTTGAAATAAAAGTTCATTACGGGTTGTCAAGTGAAACTGACAATAGTTTCTGTCTTTCAGCACAAGAAGAATAGCGTCAATTAGAGGAAACCCCTTGAATTGATAAACCCGGATCGCGCGCTCATCTTCGGGGTGATTAGAGTAAGGCTTTTCACCCGGTTAATAATAACGCAGCTCAGCCTTACTTTTTTACCACCGGCAGCAACAATTTTCGCCACTAGCCTACTGAGTTTGGATTCTCTAAACAAAAATTGATGACAACTGTTTTCCAGTATCCAAAATTATTTCCCGTTTTTTTGATTAATTAATTCAAGAATCTGGCATCTTCCTTAATTCTTTTCTGCAAAGCCGGATGCGCCTTGACCCTATGGAGATAGGCGGCAAAAACCGGATATTCTGACGGGTCAGGTTCAAATTCGGCATAACCGGCATTGATAAAACAGGAACCGATGCCAATATCAGCCATCATCAATGATTCACCCAAGAGAAAACCTTGTTCCGGAACTACACTTTCCAGATAAGCCAATGTCTTGGGCATGTTGTCTTTAAGGTTTTGCTGTACTTTGTCTTCGTCCGTTTCCATCCCCATCATCGGCTTCACTACCCGTTCGAAGAACAAACTTTCAGCAGTCACTTTCATTAAAACCGTATCAGCGTACTCCTCGAACCAGCGGGCTTTGGCCTTCAGGACCAGATCGGCGGGATACAACGCAATTTCCGGGTAGCGATCTTCCAGATACTCACAGATGATGGAGGAGTCTGCCAGGGTCACTTCACCATCCTGCAAGGCAGGAACTTTTTTCAGGGGACTGATTTTTTCAAAACCTTCAGGGGTATTAAAAGGAATAACGGGGTCCAACTCAAAATCCAGCCCTTTCATTTCCAGGGCCACTAAAACCTTTCGAACCATGGGGGAAAGGGTTGCTCCAAAAACTTTCATTATAATTCTCCTGTTCAATGAATAATTTTCATTCCTTAGGGGCAAGAAAATTATTCTATCGCTATGGCGGCTCAGAACCATCTATCCTACAGCCAAGCCTATTAATAAGGCCACTTTATGCTAACCTTGCGTCGTTTATTTACATTCCGATGAAATTCAATGAAACAATCTATTCTGGGTTCCCTTCCTCCAGAGGCTTTCCTGCAAAGCTATTGGCAAAAGAAACCTCTGCTGATTCGTCAGGCCATCCCGGATTTTCTGTCACCTCTCTCGGCCGATGAGCTGGCAGGTCTGGCGTTGGAAGAGGACGTTGAGTCCCGTATTGTGCTTGAGAAAGGGGAAACTCCGTGGGAGCTGAGACGGGGACCGTTCAGTGAAGCTGACTTTGCCTGTCTGCCGCCCAGTCACTGGACACTTCTGGTTCAGGCTGTGGACCACTGGGTACCCGGTGTTCACTCATTGCTGGATTACTTTGACTTTCTTCCCTCCTGGCGGCTTGAAGACATCATGATCAGCTATGCAACCGACGGTGGTTCAGTGGGCCCTCACTATGATCATTTTGATGTTTTCCTGATTCAGGCCGAAGGTCAAAGACGCTGGCAAGTCGGCCCGGTCTATGATGCTAACTCAGCGAGACTGGAAGACACTGAGCTCCACATTCTCTCAGAGTTTGAAGTTCTGGAAGATTATGTCCTTGAGCCCGGCGACATACTCTACCTGCCGCCTGGTATCGGTCATCATGGCGCAGCCGAAGGTGAATGCATGACTATTTCAGTAGGCTTTCGGGCTCCCAGCCATCGCGAGATTCTGATGCAATTTACTGACTTTATCGCCGACCGGTTACCAGAGAGCCTTCGCTATTCAGACCCCGACCAGACTTTGCCCGAGCAAAAAGGCGAGATTGATGAAAAAGCCCTGGATCGTCTACAGAAAATTCTGAAAACGCATATTGAAGATCGCTCAATGCTGGCAGAATGGTTTGGAGAGATGATGACTCAACCCAAACATGAGCAGCCATTGGAAGAACACTGGCAAAGTTGGGAAGCGCTTAAGGAAGAGGCTGAAGGGATTGATCTGGTGCTCAATGAGGGCTCAAGGCTCGCTTTCAGGCAAGAGAAAAATCACCTGACACTGTTTGCTGATGGTGAGGCCTACGAATGCCAGTCTGCAGACGCAGCGAATCTGGCTCAACAGATGTGTCAGCACTCGCAACTGGCATCCGATCAATGGCACTTTGTCGTGGACAATGAAGCTCGTGAGTTGCTACTCCGCTTGATTAACGCGGGCTGTATCTACCCGCTCTTTGAGGCAGAGACAGAGGACTGATGAATAATATTCTGTTATTGGTCGAACGCTTAAACCAAAAATAACAACCAACCAGCGTGGCAAATGATAGCCTTAGCGCTTTCATTTGCCACTTTTCACCTTCAGAAAAGTTAAAACTGATATCTCTGGTAAGAACATCTCTTCGGGTGCTGTAGTTCTGCTTCTTTTACAGATTAACCCGTCATTTTTGGCTTTAAAGCTTTACTGACCAAACGGCCGCACGTAAGGCTTGATTATAACTATTCTGGTGAAGTTGTTTTTAACAAATACAGGTAAAGCTATGGCCTTACAATGTGACTTTAAGGTGCTTTTATTTTCAGTCTTTTTTTTGTTTTGTCAGCAGGGGATGGCAAACGACACCTATGATCTTGAAGAATTTCGCCAGTATTATAAAAAAATCTGGGACCCTTCCCCAAAAAGAAGGCAAAAGGGCTCGGGTGATTCCATCATGAACCCGTTTAAAATTATTCGTATTGGCTTTTTCGGGCTGAATTTAGCGGCTGATGATGTATCCGGAGATGACCGACTGGAAATCTACAATAACTTCTTGCTTGATGAGCAAAATTTTGAATATCTTTCAAACTTTTACTTTTACTACGTGAACATAGGGAGCCCTCAATATCGGCATGCGCGCATTCAGAAAATACTGAGACTGATATTTCGTATATTCACTATGAATGTGACCATGGAAAATAGCCCGGCAGGTAAACAGAAAATAAACGCAATGGCCAGAAGCCTCTTTGATAAGTTGTTTTTTTCTCCAGCCATCGATGCTGAAATTAACCCTTATTACACTATTTTCAATTCACATTCAGAGAAAAATCTGCCTGATTATGCCACTGTTCATAACGGTTTAGTCCTGATGTTTTTTGCTTTTCTTGGTCCTCATGTTCTTTCCACCAATGCCTTTTATGATCACTTTTCTGTGCTGCTCAATCGCTTTACCCGAAAAAGCTACCATGAAGCATTATCCAATTCACTGCTGTCTGGCAATACCAGCGATTATCAATCTCCGAAAAGATTTGCCAATCGGCTCAAAGAAGCAAACCTGGACACTGAAACAGCTCTTCTCATCGGTTTACATGCAATGGCAAGCGCTTCTCACCACCACATGGCTACAGGAATGGCGTGGCCAGAGACACTGGAAGAACTGTTACAAAGATTTTTGCCCTATGAGCTTCTGTGCAGTAGCTACGAAAATATGAATAGCCTTTGCCAGAGAGAATCACGTTCCAGGCCTGAGGTCATGTTTAGCTACGAAGGTATGCGAGATTTTACATACAATATTCTGGGTATTGATCCCACACCCCCGGCTGAATTAGATGAAGAAGCATGTTCACAGTCAGGAGTCTGCCGCAATCTATCGGACCCTTCTCCACAGAATTCCAGTTCTCCCCGGGATACCGCTTCTGACTGGAGTTTAGACAGTGAAGATTCCGACGAGGAAATAGCACAGAAATCAGGAGCAGTTGGAGGTGCCACCAGAGAGAGCCAGGAATGTTTGATTTGTTCAGGACCACTGGAAGATAAAACTATATTCATAAGCTGCAGGCACCTTGGTTATTGTGAGGTCTGTATTGAGAACATTTTAAAGGAATAGATAGAAGGGAAGCTCTGCTTCTCCTTTATACTTCCAGCGGTTCTGAGATCCTTCCCAGCCAGATACTGATATTGTGCTTCTTTGACAAATTGACCCGCCATTTTATTGCCTTAAAGCTTTACTGACCAAAAAGTCTCACGAAAGGTTTGTTGATGAACAAGAGTGAAAGCAAACAATCAATCATTCATCAACAGTTTAATGATGTTCACCCTGCGATCAGAACCGGTGGTAACCAGATGGCTGACGTCGTTGCTGAAGTTGGCTGATATGACCGAACCCCAATGATAAACAGTGGCTTTTTCTACCCATGATCCATCAGTTTCCTGGCCAATAATTTTCGCCGTGTTATCTAAACTGGCAGTCAACACATGGCGGCTATCGGCACTGAAGGTGGCTGAGCTGACCGAACTATTATGACGAATTTCGAATTTTTTTTCCCACAATCCATCATCATGATGGTCATAAATTATAACTCTGCAATCGTGAGTGGCCGTAACCATATGACGGCTATCAGCGCTGAAGGTGAAATTGGCGTGGGCATCGCCACCGTTGTGCAAAGTGGCTTTTTCTTCCCATAATCCACCCGCACCCGCCTTATGGCCACAGATTTTCGCCACGCCATCTCCACGGGTGATCACAAGATGGCAGCCATCGGGGCTGAAAGAGGCTGTTTTGACCACACGACTATTGATAATAGTGAGTTTTTCTTTCCATGTACCATCGTCCTCATAGCCGTGGATTTTCACAGTGTAATTGCCATTGACGGTAACCAGATGGTGTCCATCGGGGCTCATGGCGGCTATATCGACACCTTCTTCATGGTAAATGGTGGCTTGTTCTTCCCATGTTCCGTCTTCCTCCTGGCCGTAGATTTTCGCAGTGCCATCGTAACTGGCGGTCAGCACATGGCGACTATCGTCGCTTAAAGTAGCTGAGATAACATTGTCATCATGAGTAATTCTGGCTTTTTCTATCCATAATCCATCGGACTCCAGACTATAGATCTTCACTGTGTGATCGTCGCTGGCAGTCACCACATGGTGTCCATCGGCGCTGAAGGAGGCTGAATTAATATCGTTACCATGGGCAATGATGGCTTTCTCTTCCCATAATCCATCGTCATCATGACCATAGATTTTTGCTATGTAGTC
>NZ_JAHHPR010000228.1:0-2680 GCF_024606255.1 Endozoicomonas sp. SESOKO3 | reverse complement strand
GGGATAAGCTTTGGGAAGTGATCAGTTTTGAGTATTGGGAATCCTCTGACGGATGAGTAACTCAAGCTGATCAAAACGCTCATCGACCTTGTCAAAACGCTCATCGACCTTGTCAAAGCGCTGATCGACTTCATCAAAGCGCTTATCATGTTCATCAAAGCGCTTATCATGTTCATCAAAGCGTTGACGGGTTTCCCTGACGAACTCGTTGTGTTGTTCATCCGCCCTTTTGAACCCTGCGTGGGTAGCTTCTGTCAGTGCGGCTATGCAGGCTTTGACGGCAGCGAGATCCGTCTTCACCTCGGAAACATCTAACTTTAATCCGGTAATATCACTCTGATTAGTGAGTGCAATGTTTTTTATATCTGCACACACCCTGGCCAGACTGTGCACATCTGCGCCAAGATTTTTATGCTGTGCTTCAAGCTTTTCGAGTCTTGCTTCTAAGGACATAAATCATGGAGCCTGTTTAAGTGAATGAAGTCGTCAGCTTAGCAGACCTTTTAACTTGCACAGGCTTAAATAACAAAATTCTTTTGGCTCACCAACAATGCCAATCTGGCCTGTTTATCTTTCATAGGTCCAGAACTCTGTTCAGCGGTTAGGGCACTGAGATTTTCATGGAATTTCTCAGCCTGCTTTTCAGCATTGTAGATTTCCTGATTATCCATTTGGCTGTCTGCGATCCAGTGGGCTTGTTGAGAGGCAGGTCTGTCGATAGGCTTGATAGTTTCGCTCATGGTGAATCTCCCCAAATCATCAACTGATATGGGAAGATTAGGTCTGGTTAGTTCAACCGTCTGTAATACTATGGGCGAAAATGAATTTTAATTATATTAAATTAATCTTTAATAACTTTTTTAAATGCCCAGGTATTCGTCTTTCAACTTCACATAGTTGTTCGCACCGTAAGAGAAGAGAGCTTTCTCTTTTTCACTGATTGGGCGAGCTTTCTGGGCTGGATTGCCTTTGTACACGAATCCGCTTTCCAGTCGTTTTCCCGGTGGCACCAGGCTGCCCGCAGCAACAATGACTTCCTCTTCGACCACTGCGCCATCCATTACCACAGCTCCAATGCCAATCAGGCAACGATTGTGGATCGTGCAGCCATGCAGGGTGACCTTGTGACCGACCGTCACTTCATCACCAATAATCAACGGGTAACCATCAGGGTTGAAAGTGCTGGCATGGGTGATATGCAACACCGAACCGTCCTGGATACTGGTGCGTGAGCCTATGCGGATGCGGTGCATATCTCCACGCACTACTGCCATGGGCCAGACAGAGCTGTCTTCACCAATTTCTACATCGCCCAGGACCAGAGCGGTTTCGTCAATAAATACCCGGTCACCCAGTGTTGGGGTATGACCTCTGAAGGTTCTGATGGAATGGCTTGTCATGGTGTTTGGCTTCTTTGCTCGTAGGTATTGCATTGTCCTTGAAAACCGATAATCCTGCACCCATAGACATAAAAAGAACGTTCAGTTTGGACAATAAACAGCGAGCATCTGAATTATGAGCAACCCACTGCTGGAAACCTGCGAACTGCCTCCCTTTGCCAAGATTAAACCAGAGTATATAAAACCGGCTATAGAGACCATTATTGCCGAGAGTGAGCAAGCGGTAGACGCACTTCTGGCGGATAAAAATCAATCGTTCAGCTGGAAGACTCTTCAGGAACCCATGGACAGTCTGGGTGACAGGCTTAATCAGGCCTGGTCTCCGGTGGGCCACATGAATGCTGTCGTGAATACCGATGAATTAAGAGATGCTTACAATGCCTGTCTGCCTCTGCTCTCTGAATATTCAACACGGCTGGGTCAGAATCAGGACCTCTATCAGGCCTATCTGACGCTGTCTGAGTCAGCAGAGTTCGAAAAGCTGGATAAGGCCCAGAAAAAAGTCATTACGGATAATTTACGTGATTTCAAACTGGCGGGCGTTGCCCTACCCCAAGAGAAAAAAGCCCGTTATGGTGACATCCAAAAACGCCTTTCTGAACTGACCAGCCAGTTTTCCGACAACGTTTTGGACGCCACCATGGCCTGGTCCAAGCTGATGACCGATGAGTCAGAGCTGATCGGTTTGCCTGAATCGGCATTGGCAGGCGCGAAACAGCTGGCTGAGTCCAAAGGACACAGCGAAGGCTGGATGCTGAATCTGGATTTTCCAAGCTATTTCCCGGTGATCACCTATGCAGACAATCGTGAACTGCGTGAAGAGGTTTATACAGCATTCAGTACCCGGGCATCAGATCAGGGCCCGAATGCGGGCGAATTTGATAATTCAGACAACATTAATGAAATTCTCAAACTGCGTCAGGAGCTGGCCGAATTGCTGGGTTTCAACAATTATGCAGAATACTCACTGGCGACCAAAATGGCTGACTCTACTGATAAGGTCATGGCGTTTCTGGAAGATCTGGCCAGTAAGAGTAAGCCTCAGGCAGAAAAAGAACTGAATGAACTGAGAGCGTTTGCCAAAGCAGAGCATGGTGCTGATGATTTGCAGGCCTGGGACATTGGTTACTATGCCGAGAAGCTCAGGCAGCAACGCTACGCTATTTCTCAGGAAGAGTTGCGTCCCTGGTTCCCGGCTGAGAAAGTAGTGAATGGCATGTTCTCTGTCGTGGAGCGCCTATTCGGTATTACCTTTGAAAAGGTGACCGACGTTGAAACCT
>NZ_JAHHPR010000227.1:0-1175 GCF_024606255.1 Endozoicomonas sp. SESOKO3 | reverse complement strand
CTGGTAGGCCCTATGGGGGCCGGTAAAAGTACGATCGGGCGAATGTTGGCCAAAGAGCTGGGGTTGCCTTTTTTTGATTCAGATCATGAGGTTGAGGCGCGCAGTGGTGCTGAAATTCCCTGGATTTTTGATGTCGAGGGCGAAGAGGGCTTTCGGCAGCGTGAAATACAGGTAATACAGGATCTTTGTTCCAGGCAGGGTATTGTTCTTGCGACGGGGGGTGGAGCTGTGACCCGACTGGAAAATCGCCAGCAGTTGGGTACCAATGGGGTGGTTGTTTTTCTCAAGGCATCAGTAGCAGCACAATTGGTCAGAACTGAGAAAGACAAGAAAAGACCCTTGTTGCAGAGATCTGATCGTGAGGAAGTGCTGACGCAGCTGTTGAATGAGAGAGCGCCACTCTATTCCAGTATTGCCGATGTCGAGCTGGATACAGAGTTACTATCACCTAAAGCACTGATCAACGAAATCATCCGAACCGTTGGCAAATTGCCGTAAGCAAAGAAAAAGCCTTTGGATTAGTTAATCAATAAAGGTTTTCAGAAAGAGAGAGACGTTTGATGCAGGAGTCGGACATCCTTGAACTGAATGTGGATCTGGGTGAGAGAAGCTACCCCATCTATATTGGTTCAGGCCTTTATGCGGGTGCAGCCAGACCCGGGTTGCTCAAGCCCTATATCAAGGGGCAGCAAGTGGCTATTGTCACTAACGAAACCATTGCTCCTCTCTATTTGGACAAGGTGCGTAGCCTGCTGGAGGGCTTTGACCTGTTGGAAGTCACGCTACCTGATGGAGAAGCGTTTAAGAATCTGAGCACACTTGAAAAAGTGTTTGACGGCTTGCTTAAAGCTCGTCATACCCGTAAAACCACATTGATCGCTCTGGGTGGTGGTGTGGTGGGTGATATGACAGGCTTTGCAGCAGCAGCCTATCAGCGTGGCGTTGATTTTATTCAGATTCCAACCATCTGCAGCAATACCACCACGTTGCGTCATGCAGGTAAGTGCTTCAATCGCGGTTGTCAGGAGATTATGACTCTTCTCTCCTTCCATGTGGGCAATCAGCCCGAAACCACAGTTATCCCTGAACTCCTCAGGATTATACAGACCTGGTTTCATAAGCACTCTCTCATCGTCAGTTATTATAAACCTTGAAACTTCTGTCACTCTGGAAAC
>NZ_JAHHPR010000226.1:0-1807 GCF_024606255.1 Endozoicomonas sp. SESOKO3 | reverse complement strand
GCAGTACCCCGAGCAAACTTAAGCCCGCAGTCATGACTGTCACGGACCAGCAGCTGGTAGACCGGATCACTGTTGGCGGGTAATTGCCGCATGGTCAGAGCGTTGTCAAAACCGTAACGGCCAGCGCTGTAATACTGGTAATTTATTTGCCATATAGCCAAAGCCCTGTCGATATCGGGACGGGCTGCCTGCCTTGCTTGCAGTTGCAGGAGCAGAGCCAGCCCATAGGAACCGGTCATCACCCGGGCCAGGCGACGATCAGACGATCCTGGTCGTACATCCGACAGCCCGACCTGAATGATGACCGGCTCATTTTGTTGCCATCGCCGGACAATCATCCGACTGTCCGCAATCAACCGGCTGGATTCCAGCCGTAGATCCACGATCGGCCTTATCGCCTCCAAATTATTCTCTGTCTGCCATTTATGCCAGGCCAGAAGGCTATCGATGAATTCATTGGGTCGGTTAAAATAACGCAGCACGCCATTGAGTTGTCTTGGTATGCCATTCAGTGTTGCCAGCTCACGCAGCTGGGAACGATAGGCACTATTATCAATGGCCGTAAGAAAAAAGGGTGAACGAACCCCCAGCACGATCCGTGAGGAAGAATGTTGATCCTGGTTGAAGGGCAGGGAAGGATCCAGGTAAACCACGCGTTCGCGGTTATCCGGAAGCGGGATCCTGAGACCGCTGTTGTTATCGGGAAGCCGGTTGGATAGCTCCGCAATCAGCAGCTTCTGCTGGCGATCCGGCGTGCCTCCGCTTTCCAGGGTGTTCACTACGCTGCCCACCAGACGCAACAACAACTTTTGTGTCAGGCTCCGGGCTGCCTTATGTTCCGTGTCGATGTTATCCATTTCAGTAGCCAGTGTGACCACATCATTCAGAGCCAGTCGGGTGATTTTTTCATCGAGCCGCTGCTCAACCAGGAAGGGGGAGTGACGGGAATAGGCTGTCTCAATCGTGTTGATCAGTGTCTGGGCAGTGGCTTGCTCCAGGGGACCCGAGGACTGTAGCATCAACAGGACATTGCGCAGATTATCCGGAAACGCCGCGCTGTGAATCTCTGGCACGTTCACCAGAACATAAGTTCCGCCCCGGGGGTCTGTGACAACGGGCAGGTTGTCTTTATAAGAAGCCTCTTCAACAAAAGCTTGCGACACTGGATCAGTAAAGCTGACAGTGCCATCCGGTTGCTGCTTCAGCCTTTTTTTAACCCCAAGGGAAAGGCTATGTTGGAACAATTTTCTGTGTGCACTCCTTTTCCTGGCGTTCAGTCTTGGCACTTTTTTTTCTGCCAGTTTGTCCGCCAGACAGTGACCCAATAACGCTCTCAGCGACCTGACATACTGCTGGCCCAATTCGGAAAAGTCATTTCGTACCTTTTGGGAATAGAGCGCAGAGAGGTCATCTTTTCCCAATACAGAAACCAGCAGGTCAGGGCTGGAGACCCGGAACGGGTCTATGTCATTGCCACCGGGTGCGACAATGTCCTGCAGGGACCTGAGCAAGTGATGGGTAAACAGTGTTGCCATCGCATCGGAAGGTGGGCTTGTGACCTGCCGGGCCAGTTGGTGCCCCGCTTGCTGGGTCTGGAAAAAAATCGCCTGCCTGAACCGATCACCATAGGCCAGTAACCCAACCCCCGACAACGGGTCACCGATTGAGTCGGCACGGACAAAGGCACTCATGTGACGCTCTGTTGGTATTCTGGCCTGTGCAAGAGGCAGTTCGGCATCGGCAACCGGTAAAGGCATCAACCGGTAAGGGGAAAAGTAATCGCCGGTGAGTTGTTGCAGCCGACGGT
>NZ_JAHHPR010000225.1:0-1906 GCF_024606255.1 Endozoicomonas sp. SESOKO3 | reverse complement strand
TTCTCCACCAATCTGACCATCCATGGTTAATCTCCCTACTGCTATCTGAAGGACTCAATTGAAACTGTTTTATAATTTGACCTTTATGCAGTACGAAAGTTCAATTTTGACAGCAGTTCGTTGCCATGGAAGGAAGTCGCCCATCTCAAAAAAAATTCATCACGAGCAGATGGTTATCATGTATCCAATGAGTCATAAATCGAATTCAAATTCACACTGCTGAAAAACTCTTCGGCAATTTTTGTCAGCTCATTGGTTTTGAGAATCAGAGCGTTTCTGGCGTTATGTGCTTGCCGTAAGTAGCCATCATTAATAGATTCCTGCGACCAGGAAGAGCTCTTGATTAAATACATCATGGCGTACAGCTCTGCTGGTGAGGATGGATCATGAGCGCCAAAGAGGCCACAATTGTCTTCCCCCTCGGCGAAAGCATCGGCCCAACAATAGGTTAAGCGCCCACCTTTCGAATGTGTCATTTCATACAAATAATGAATGAAGACCTGCTGAATCGCTTTCTTGCATTTGTTTTTTATGCCAGTAATCAGAAATTGTTCACTGAATGGTACCTCAAGGGACTTTAGGGTAGGTTCGTACTTGCTTATGATATCAAGCTTTTCTTTCTTACTATCCGTTGCTCTGAGAGCATTTGAGTATCGTTGTTCCATTGCCTCATATTGATTGATTTTTTCCAATATCTGCTTCAAGACCGGGCTGTTCTCAAGTTTTCGTTGAAACAGGGCCTCGGCCTTTTCATTAATCACTTCGCTGTCCAGGGAGGGCTGCCCCAGTATAATCACCGGACGGTGGCTCCCCATGCCCGAGTTGAACTGCGCAAAGGCAGGTTGTTGCGCCAGCAGTCGTTCTATATTCGGAACGCCCTCTGGTTTGTCCGTCCAGGCAATCTCTACGGATGGACTGACAATTTTATTTTCAAGGAATGGCGAATGCCCATCATGATGATGAGTGATGAAGAAGGCATTCTCTTTTCTCTTCTGGAATTTTTTACAAGGCGACCGCCACCGCCATTGCTGGTTCTTTTTTTTCCCGGACATCAATACCTCATACCACTTTTTCAGACAATGAGTGGCTTTAACGTTCAGTTCATCGACACTTTGCAGACACACCAATAGTTCATGATGTTCAACAGCGTTTATAACGAATCTGCCGTAGGTCGGCACTGGATCCAGCCAACCCGAATCCAGGGCTTCACGGGCAAAGTGAATAATCGAAGGACGGGTCAAATCACTGTTTGCCAGTACGTCCACCATTGAACACAACCACTGGTCAGGGCTTGTTCCGGCCTGATCAATCATTTTTGAATGGAGTGATTTGAGTTTTTCAGTGACCTGATCTTCATCACTGTTGGATAATATTTGTTTGAGTGCCTCCGACATTGGTTTAGGTTGTGATTCCCCGATTGGAATCACTTTGCCGACCAATGTCTTCTCGTCTTCGCCCAATGCCTCTGTTTCCAGCGACTCTAACATTGAGGCGCCCATGGAAAAACTGGTTAGATCTTTTTCCTCCCAGAGGTGCTTTACTGTTTCGAAAGTACTCAGATTATTGTTTGGCAACGCACAGCCAGTCTCAAGGGCATTGTTCAGTTCCTCGAGGCTCATTCCACAGGCTTTAGCCAGAATTTGCTGTTGTGCCAGATCAGCATCTTTCAGGACATTCTTCAGGAGATCCATGGTCTTCTTGAACTCACTGCCAGAACCACTGACCTTCCTGGTGAGCTGGAATTTAGATGTGACTCTGGTTTCCTCGAAAGGCTCTCCGCCCAAATTCACTTTTTCCCAAGTTTGGCCTCTATCCGGGGAACACTCAGCAAAAGTATGGATAGGATTAGCGATTTGCCGACATGGAATGCCAAAATAACGACAAAAAGCAATAAAAACAGGCACAC
>NZ_JAHHPR010000224.1:0-1443 GCF_024606255.1 Endozoicomonas sp. SESOKO3 | reverse complement strand
GCTATGTCCAGGAGAATCACTTTAATATTCGTTTAATCCTGTTTCAGCCATTCAGTTATATCTGAGTGGCTGAATCGGATTAAGCATTTGAAACACTCTCTGTCGGAAGACAGCAAGTCCTGATTACGTGACTCTAATCAATAGCTTTTCCATCTTCCGTAAAGCGAAGCCATTGGTGATAAAACCAGTAATAATGACGTCCATCCATCGAGGGGGCCGTGCAATTGTAGCGACTGCGACCGACCGGCAGGGGCGATTTGGCCTGAGTTGTGAATCGGGTTTTCTCTTTATCCAGCCATTTCAGCTCTGCTCTGCCCTGACCGGAGACATAACAGTTGAGTTGCTGTTTCTGATAGTTGCCGTCTGCCAAAGTTAGGGTTAGAGAGGGCGTCAGGTTCTTTGGGTCAATGATAGCGGTATCGGGCTCCTGTTGCGTCACTGGCAGGGGTCTGCTGTTTACTTTGGTTCTGAAACCACTCATATCGGAATAACTCCCGGACATAGGGAATCTGGGCAGGCGGGTAAAGTCTGACAGTGGGCCAATAGCGCCAGACTGCTGACCAAACCCAATGTAGCCCATCTCCTTGATCATCTTTCTCAGTTCTGGGGCTGTCTCGCCGAAAGGCCAGGCCAGCATTTTGACATCCTGACCGGTTTCGTTCCTGATGCGTTGTTCGGTGTCGGTGATCTCCTTTCCGGAGCGTTCCAGCCAGGCCTGATCGGATTCGCCGGGTAGCTTTTCCGGCATATGAGGGTGGCTGGTGGTATGGTTGGCGATGGTAGCGCCTGAGCGGCTCATCTCCTGAATCTGCTTCCAGGTCAGGAAGTTGCCAAAGCCACGATCCACTGGCTGAGTGCTGACAAAAATTGTAAACGGCCAACCCTTATCTCTCAGCATTGGGAAGGCATTTTCATAGATGTTTTTGTAAGCATCATCAAAAGTGATCACTACCGTTTTATCGGGCACTGACCGGCCACTTTGAATGGCTTTGATGATGGTCTCTATGGGCGCTACATTGAAGTCATTTTTATCCAGATAATCCAGATGTTGCCTGAACATCTCTGGTGTAATGCTGGTGACAGCAGGGGTCTTATCGCTGACATGGTGATATTGCAGGAACACTGCGCTATCTGCCGCCATCGCCACAGAAGGTATGAATGCCGCAGCGGCCAGTAATCCTTTCAAAGGCCGGGAGGCAAGCTGGCTGATTTGCTGAATGCGGGAAGCTATGCGGGGGTTCATGGAGCCTCTGTTGCTAAAGTAAGGTGAGTCATAGGAGACGCTTGTGATGAGTTTCAAGCTTCGAAACTAAGACATTTACGGTATGTTTGGCAAGCAATGCAAGTTGAATTAAAAAGATTAGGTTCAATGGGAGAGCATGTTGAAGGGGAGGAATGGTAAAACGCACCTGGCGCCGCAGATCTTCAACCATACCCTGTTTC
>NZ_JAHHPR010000223.1:0-1297 GCF_024606255.1 Endozoicomonas sp. SESOKO3 | reverse complement strand
TCAATGAGCCTGGGTCTATGCGACGCCCACAAAAAAACAAAGCTATCTGCTCGATGGTTCAATCACTGCTTCTGTTAGTGACCATAATGTTTGGGGAGTCACTGCCCGCAGTGGGATTGGTCGGCTCAAATCCGCTACCAGCAAATTTCTTATACACTAATAAGTTGGCTGAACCTGAACCGCCCGACCTTCATTCGGTTGGGTTTATGCCACTCGCCCTCCGTTTGCTTAAGCTGCTGCCGAATAACAGACCTCTTGCGTCTCTCCAACGGCCTCCCCTACCCCTTTGGCCAATGAAGCATACACACCGCATTGATCTCATGCTTGTGCCCCCTGAGACGCCAGAGCACTCTTCCACTGCGCTGATCGCCATCGGCGCTGCCGGGGGAGACGATGGCGATAAGCCACCTGACGGAAACCACTGGAATCCTGACCCAAAGCCCGTGCCTGACCTTGCCTCTGTTCTTGGCCCTGTTCAAAAATGCCTGCAACAAAAAAGGCAACTGCTTCGAATGTTACGGATCAAACGGCAATGGGCAACTATGACGGGGCAATCCATGCTGGCTCGAATTTTGTCAGACCGGATCATGGTGATTGAAGCGGATCTTTTCGATCTCGAAAGATCAGGGCCTGCCATGATGTATTCGTGTCTGGTTCAGACATGGCTGACAGAGAATGGTCAGGAACTTAGTGTTTACCGTGAGATCGCTGCTGGCAAATATTCAGGCCGTCAGGCAGGTACCGGGAAAAACGGCCAGCACTCCAGAACGACCAAAGCATCAACGACCAGAACAACAGGCCAATCCGGCCAGATTTGCGAAGTCGCTGCCGGTAACCAGAAAACCGGCTCGACAGACGGCAGTGGTCTCGGAGGCGATGACCCACTGAAACCCTCAATTTTTCAGGATACCGGAAGTTCGGTTGTCACTTGTTCAAAATGTGACAAGGCACTGAATACACAGGAATTAAGTCGTATAGCCAATGAGCTATCAGATCCAGCGTTTTTGTGCAACAAGTGCCTTTCGGGCACTAACAAAAATAAAAGAGCAAAACGAATCCGGGAAGAAACAGAGCGGGATTCATCAGAACCCGTTCAGAAAAAAAACAAGGGCTCGGGTAGAAAGAGGACTCATTCAAAAGCAGCTGCCGGACCAGCGGCCAAAAAAAAGAAAACGGCAGACACTCAGATCCCTGACGACCCATTGGAACAAGTGAAAGAAAATATCCATTACGAATTAAGTAAGGAAGAGCTGGAAAAAGCGCAAACCCTGATAGAGATATGCAAGAAAAAAAACAT
>NZ_JAHHPR010000222.1:0-3740 GCF_024606255.1 Endozoicomonas sp. SESOKO3 | reverse complement strand
CAATTATTGAGAGTCATGAATCAAAAGAGGCGACATCTATCCTGACACAGCGGGTCTGGCACACCACCATCAGACACGGCGATATCAGACACGCCACTATTTAGAGTTAGAGCACGTTTGTTCATTGCCCCACCAATCGAACCATCCATAGTCGATCTCCTTCATGTCATCTCAAGGACTGTATTGAAATTGTTTAACCCTCTGACTTTCAGATTGGATGAAAGTTCCATTTGGATAGACACGCGTAACTATCAAAATGCGACGCCCTTATGGAATATTCATGAAGTGTGGTAAACAGAGAAAAAATTCTGCCTGGTTTTACATCAATGAGTCGTAAATCGAATTCAAATTCACGCTGTTTAAAAACTCTTCAGCAATTATTGTCAGCTCATTGGGTTTCAGCACCAGGGCATTACTGGCGTTGAGTGCCTGCCGTAAGTGGGTATCCCTGAGAGTCCTCTCAAGCCGGTGGGGGCTGATAATTTCATGCATCATGGCAAATAGCTCTTCTGGTGAGGATGGATCATGAGCGCCATAGTTGTCCACGTATCTCTCTATACTGATGGTGTCCGCCATAGAGGCATTGACCCAGCAATACGTTAAAGAACCAGATTTTGAGTGCGTCATTTCATACAGGTAATAACTGAAGGCCAGCTGAATCGCTAGTTTGTATTTGAATTTTAAATCATCCAAAAGCCTTTGATCCCACCATGACACATCACAGGCATTGAGTTTGATTTTTTCCGATAATTGCTTCAAGTCCGGGCTGCTCTCAACTTCTCGATCACACAGAACATTGATTTTTTTCCAAATGATGCCTTCCCAGAGAGGTCGCCCCAGAATAATCACCGGACGGTGGTTCTCCTTGCCAGAGTTCAATTTCGAAAACGCGGGTTGGTGCACCAGCATTCGTTCTACATTCGGAACTCCCTGGGGTTCGCCCGTCCAGGCGATCTGTAAGGATGAACGGGTAATCTTACCTTCCAGGAATGGCGAAAACCCTTCATGACAATGAGTCACGAACCAGGCTTCATCGTTTATATTTTGGTATTTTCTATAAACCAACCGCCATATCTGGCTATTTTTTTCTCTGGACAAGAACATCCGGTACCACTTTTTCAGAGAATGGGCGGCTTCTACCTTCAGTTCATCGACGTCTTCCAGGCGCACCAATATCTGATGCTGTTGATGAGCACCCACAATATGGCCTTTATAGATCGGCGGTGAATCCAGCCAACACGATTCCAGAGTTTTACGGGCAAATTGAATAACCGAAGGTCTGGTTAAGTCAATGTGCTTCAGTATATCCACAATTAGACGTAACCAGTGCGTAGGGCTTACTCCGCCCTGAACAATCATTTTTGAATGAAGAAACTTGAGTTTTCCTGTGACCTGATCTTCATCGCTGTTGGACAAGATTTGTCTTACTGCCTCTGGCAGAGGGTTATGAAGATGACTATCGTCGCAAACCAAAAAATCGATACATTCCTCCACGAAACAACTCAATGTTTTTGTCTCCAGCAACTCCAACATTGAGAAGCCCATGGAAAAACCGGTTAAATTTTTTTCCTTCCAAAGGTTCCTTACTATTTCGAAAGTACTTAGATTGGTTTTTGGTAATGCAGTGTTTGCCACAAAAGCGTTGTTCAGTTCCTTCAGGCTCATGCCACAGGCTTTAGCCAGAGTTTGCTGTTGTGCTAAATCAGCCCCTTTCAGGAGTTCCTTCAGGAGATGCAGAGTCTTCTTTGACTCACCGCTGGAAGCAGGGACCTTTCTTGTGGGCTGGAAAGCAGGTGTGATTTCTGTTGTCCCATCGGGCGCACCGTCCAAATCCACTGATTCCCAGGTTTGGCCTCTATCCACAGAATACTCAGCAAAGCAGTGGACACGACTGGAAATTTCCCGACATGAAATCCCAAAATAACGACAAAAAGCGATAAAAACAGGCACACGATGACGACAGCTGCCTTGTCGCCGTGTTACCAGGAAACGAAAGAAATTTTCTTTGGCTTCTGGTTCAGCGTCACCGGAAAACTGTTTGCAATACTCCGTGATTGCGTTAATTCGTTGCCTGGTGTCTTTAGTGTCATTGATTGTTCGCAAAAGCGCCTTCATTTCGGTTGGGTGTCGGTCAATATTTGTAAACAGCTCTTTCAGTACGTTTTTCATACCCTCTGTACACTGGGCGTCAAAAGGTATTGATCGTCCTGGCCGGACTTCTTTAGCACGTGCATTTCCCCCCGGTTTTCCGGGTTCTACGACATAAGTACATTGAATACTCTGGTGGGCTTTGGCCTGTGGAATAAACAGTGTGTAAAGCCCGGTATATCGGTCCCTGATCAGCTTGAACGGCAAACCGTGCTCTATGCGCAGAGCCACGATAGCGTCATGAGGCGTCAGGCTGGGCAATGGATATTCACCATTCTCTGATGACAGCTCAAGGCTCGCCAGCGTTTGATCTCCGGTTAACGCAATTTCCTGGCCGTACTCTGGTAACGGATCAGGTATGAGGGTTTCTATCCCCAGAAGGTGATGACTATCAAGATTGATCTTTTTGATATCACCCTCAACAGTCACATAAACATGTTTTGCCCGCCAGCGATACATCCTGGGAGAATGGTTCTGCGTATCAAAAATTTTATGAATTTCACCTTTTGGGATCTCCAGAGCCTCATAGTTCGTTGTTCGATCCAATGCCTCAGCCTCTTTCTCCAAAGCTTCTGGAATGCCTGGTTCGGGAGCGTCATCACTGCCAGCTGATGCTTCCTTAATAAAATCATTCATCAAATGGTTCGGCAGATCACTTATCTGGTGCCAGAGTGCCGGACACAATTGAAACTCATTGGCGTTCCACGCCTCTAGCCGCCGATCAGTTTCCCGAAGATAAGGCTGGCAAGCCGGTGTTTTCAGCGTTTGTTCCTGCTCTTTCGTCAGGGGAAACACGCTATTAACGTCCACGCCCGTCTGGCTAAACCCATGATTAAACCAGCGTTGCTGCCAGTGTCGGTACAGTGACTGAGTGAGCATATCGTCTGACTGATCCGGCTTCAGGGAAAGACCGGATGCCTGCCACCTGGTCTGAGCTACCATCCTGATGATCTCCGTTCTGGCTTCTTCTTTACTCAGACGAGTCTTAATACAAATTTCATGGCGTTTCTCATCAATACTGTTGAGATCACCGCGTCCTACTACCCACGGACGATCAGTGTCCGATACCATTTGGTTGAACCAATGGCAAAGTCGATAATCAAGAGCGCTGTTACCCATGGCAAGAGCCAATGGTTCTGGTAGTTTCTCCAATGATATCTCCGCAGCCATCAGATAAAGCCGGTAGTGCTGATTGAGGCATCGATGAAGTTCTTCTTCGGTAAAATCGCCCCCCTGGATGACCTGGATCACGGCCCTGGCCACATTCTGTAAATCAAGGCTGGTGGGCTGCAACGGTAGTTTTTTCTGTTGCAGATAAACCCTCAAACGACAATGTATCTCAGTCAGGTGTTCAGCGATGATTTTCCCCTGTGGGGTCTGTGGCAACACTTTCCCGGCAATGGTCTGCAATTCTTCCTGGCTGTACTGCCGGATGGGCAAATGCCGGAAGCGCCCTTTCAGCGCCGGTGATAAGGGTTTTCGTCCGCTGTACTCCGGTGGATTGATGGTGGCAAACAGGTGGAATCCGGGATGGGCATCACCGGCCAGAATATCGTTTAACTCACCTTCCAGATGCTCGCTGTCGATCAGAT
>NZ_JAHHPR010000221.1:0-1108 GCF_024606255.1 Endozoicomonas sp. SESOKO3 | reverse complement strand
ATATTGTTTTGTTGTAACATGGTAGTACATTTCACTGATTTATAAATTTCAGACTTTTTTGCGTTTTCGGGTTGTTGGTTTTCAGGCGGCAACAACCCACCGGGTAAACAGGCGGCATGGACATGAGTTTACGAGATTGGTTGGTAGTAATCGGAATCGTCGTCATTATTGGCGTTCTGGCTGATGGATACCGCCGTATGCGTCTGGCTAGAAAAAGAGCATCAGAACTGTCTTTCGGTCTTGAAGATGTAAAAGGAAATGAAGACGAGTTTGGCAGTGAATTGCCCAATGGTGGAGCCAGAAGGTCAGAGGCTCCCCCCCAGAAGTTGGAAACAGTGAAGAACTGGGTGCGTTCAGAAGAGTCAACCCATGTTTCTGTGAGGGAGCGGATCGAACCGGAAATATCCAGCCTTGGGTCAGAAATTATGGCGCCTGCCAGGCCGGTGCAAGAGACACCCGCAGAGAAACCGTCTGTTGAGGCTCCGGAAGTTCAGGAAAAATCAGAGCCCTTACCGGTTCTGACTCAGGTTGATGAAGTACCGGAAGTGCCTTCTGTCGAGCCCGGATCCAGAGTAAAAGAGCCTGTTTCCGGTGTTGAAGAACCTGCACCCGTGCAGGAAAGTTTTACTTTTAAGTCTGAGTTTGTTGAAGAACCCCAGGCCGCTGTACCCCCCACATTTGCAAAGACCAAGCCCGCAAGAACTGAGAAAAGTCACCGTTCTGTCAATCAGGAAAAGCTTGCAGACCGTCCTGCAGCCAGTGAAATCCTGGTGATCAATCTGCTGGCAAAAGGTGGTGAAAACTTTGACGGCGCAAGGTTGCTCCAGAGTCTGATGGCTTCAGGCATGCGCTACGGCGATATGTCGATCTTTCACCGTTATGCCAACAAGGATGGAACCGGACAGATCCTGTTCAGCATGGCAAATGGGGTAGAGCCGGGCACTTTTGATATTGGTAAACTGGAATCGACTGATACACCGGCTGTCAGTGTTTTTATGGGATTGCCCGGACCCCGTGAGCCACTCAAGGCGTTTATGCTGATGGAAGAAACTGTACGACAGTTGGCGCTGGATTTGGGTGGAGAACTAAAAGACGAACACTTCAGTGT
>NZ_JAHHPR010000220.1:0-1114 GCF_024606255.1 Endozoicomonas sp. SESOKO3 | reverse complement strand
ACCAGGGGCTGATGGAATTCGTGGAGATGTTCAAGGCCCCCATTAAAGTCCTCCACCCGCTGCTGACTGCCACTCAGGAAGGTAATTACAACAGTACCGAAGGGATGGGCGCGATTCCTTTCAACGGTGTCATCCTTGCTCACTCCAACGAATCAGAATGGCAAACCTTCAAGAATAATAAAACCAACGAAGCCTTTATTGACCGGGTTAACATTGTCAAAGTGCCCTATTGCACAAGGGTGAAAGAAGAGATTCTGATTTATGAGAAACTGCTTTCCAGCAGCTCCCTGAGAGAAGCGCCCTGCGCACCCGATACGCTGAAGATGCTGGCCCAGTTCTCGGTTCTGTCTCGAGTCAAGGAACCCGAAAACTCCAACGTTTATTCGAAGATGCGAGTCTATGACGGTGAAAGCTTGAAGGACACCGACCCTAATGCCAAGCCGCTTCAGGAATACAAAGATGCTGCTGGCGTGGACGAGGGCATGGAAGGACTCTCAACCCGTTTTGCTTTCAAAATTCTCTCAAAAGTCTTTAACTTTGACCCTACCGAAGTGGCAGCAAACCCGGTTCACATGCTCTATGTACTGGAACAGCAGATAGAACAGCAGCAATTCCCGAAAGAAATCCATGAACGCTATCTGCGTTATGTTAAGGAATTCCTGGCGCCGAAATACATCGAGTTCCTGGGCAAGGAAATTCAAACTGCTTACCTCGAGTCATACTCTGAGTACGGGCAAAATATCTTCGACCGCTACATCACCTACGCTGACTTCTGGATTCAGGATCAGGAATACCGTGATCCGGAAACCGGAGACATACTCGATCGAGCTTCAATCAACGAAGAGCTGGAAAAGATTGAGAAGGCCGCCAGCATTGCTAATCCGAAAGACTTCCGTAATGAAGTGGTGAACTTTGTGCTCAGAGCCCGGGCCAACAATCAGGGAAAAAACCCAAGCTGGTCCAGCTACGAGAAAATGCGCACCGTGATCGAGAAGAAAATGTTCTCAAATACTGAAGACCTTCTGCCTGTCATTTCATTCAATGCCAAGAGCAGTAACGAAGACCAGCGCAAACACAACGAGTTTGTGAAACGCATGGTTGAAAGAGGCTATAC
>NZ_JAHHPR010000219.1:0-1171 GCF_024606255.1 Endozoicomonas sp. SESOKO3 | reverse complement strand
GTGCGCTTATGGCTCTGTACTTTGCTGACGAAGCGATCATAACAACGAACCCTGAAGTTTCTTCCGTCAGGGATTCAGACCGGATCCTGGGGATTTTGCAAAGCAAATCCCGGAGAGCTGAAAAGAAGCTTGATCCTGTCAAAGAACATCTGTTGCTGACCCGTTATAACCCGACGAGGGTGGAAATGGGCGATATGCTTAATGTTGAAGACGTTCAGGAGATCCTTGCCATTCCATTGCTGGCCGTTGTCCCGGAATCCAAGGACGTTCTGAAGGCATCAAACCATGGTATTCCGGTTATCCATCAGCAGACAACCGATGCCGGTCAGGCTTACAACGATATGGTCGCACGCTTTCTGGGCGCTGAATTACCTCACCGGTTTATTGAACCTCCGAAAAAAGGCTTTTTCCAGAAAGTTTTCAGGAGTCGTGCATGAGTCTGCTGCAATTTTTTAAATCCAGCAAATCCGGGGGCAGCGCATCGGTCGCAAAGGAGCGCCTTCAGATACTGGTTGCCCATGAAAGGCTGAACCGCTCTGGTCATGACTTTCTGCCAGCTATGAAACAGGACATACTGAGAGTCGTGGAAAAGTATTTTCAGGTCGCCGATAACACCATCTCCGTCCGGCTGGATACCGATGGTGACTGCTCGACCCTTGAAGTCAACGTGCAGTTACCGGAAAACTCCTGACACCCGAAGCCTTCTCTTGATACTCTTACAGCACTGGCACAGATCCATTCTGTGTCGGCCTCTCTTTGCAAACTCCTATCGCTTGCTTTACTCAGTTTCTATTAACAGCCATACCGTGTTAAAAGAAATACTGTTTAAATCACCAGAATTTTACTAGCTCAACAGTTTGCAACCTTTTATTAACATAGCGTTGCATACTGCAATTGAAACTCTCACTTAAGTACAAATTCAGACTAACCCAACGGTTGAGTTACTGTTATTCTTAAATAGTATTCATGCAAAAGCCAGCACGGTCAGGAAAGACTATGAAACACCACTACTCTGCGCCATTTAAAAGCCGGAAAAGCACTATTCGCACACAGGGTCGCGCTATTAATGCTATAGCCTACCCAAAAAAATCTGAAGCCCCTGATGAAAAACACCAGCCAGCTGCCAAACAGCAAGCCCGAAGGCAACGAATGCTTTGAGCTCGGGTATAAC
>NZ_JAHHPR010000218.1:0-1204 GCF_024606255.1 Endozoicomonas sp. SESOKO3 | reverse complement strand
CCTCAATTTCTTGCAATCCTCGCTACGGACGCTTAAGTCCGACAGGCTGCTAGTCTACCAATCCATAATATTCATCAGCATTCTGGTGAGCTTAAACAATAGCAAAAACTCAACGATATAAACTGGAGTGATCATCGTCTTAGACACTTCATTTGGCAGATGCCGTTAGCATGACTGTCTACACTCAGGCTCAGGCCGACATCGCTGATGGTAGAGAGGTTACCGATGAACAAAACCGACATTGTCAAAGAGAAGCTCCAGAATTCCATTTATACTCTTGGCGAGGCTATCCGAAGCAGGGATTGGACAACGCTGGAAGTTTTGGATTCTGAAGCACGTCAGGCGATCGAAGAAGCGCTGGAAAGTGGCTCTGCTCCCTCGGAAGAGGTGAAGGATCTGCTCGAAGAACTCCAGACGCTCTATCAGGGAATGATATCAGCCTGCCAGCTTGAACGAGATCGTGTACAGGAACAGTTGACGGTCAGTAAACGTCGCCAGCAAGCGATTGAGAACTATCAGAAAAGTAACAAACGTTGAGGTTGCCCGGTTCTGGATTTTGCAGACATTCATTCGAAGCGCTGCGGAATCATGGTGTTAATAAATCAGAACCAGAGTATTTCGAAGCCCACTTTCTTGGGGTGATCTATCCTTCTTGTCTGTGAACCAGAATGCCAGGATAGAATTATTCAATACCTACTCCTTATGGCGCCGCTGTTTTTGGTACTCGGGTTGTCTGTCGTCTGTCAGGCTGAACCGTGGACAGGATGTTTTGCTGTCGGGGCTGAACCAAATGCAGGATTTTCGCATCAGAGCTTTTCTATCAAAGGTGTCCGACATTCACCGCAGGGTAACCCGTCAGATATTGCCGACACAAATGGCTATACAGGACCAACCAGGCCGCCTGATGACAAACCACACAGACTTGGCGGCTATGGGATAAAAGCGACCATCATTGAGTCGATTTCGTGGCAGTTACTTTATGCCACTGACCTGCAGGTGGCTCACAAACTGATACTGACCATCAAAGACGCCCCCCTGAATTCCAATCCTTATTCATGGTTATCTGTAGAAGTGCTTGTCGCTGTCGGTTGGCTTTTAAAAAGCTATTGGAACTCCGGGTTACTGATGTCTAACCCGATTGAACAACAAAAGGTGAGTCAGGACCATTCGTTAGACACTATTACAATGATGTTTGGCTCTGGAC
>NZ_JAHHPR010000217.1:0-11775 GCF_024606255.1 Endozoicomonas sp. SESOKO3 | reverse complement strand
TTTTGAAAAAATCCCTAAAAATCTGCGTCCCGAAGATCTGGAGCAAAGGCATGACACCACTGTGGTCATTCGTTCCGGCGACAATGAAACCATCAGGGAATACCGGATAAATGGTTTTCTTTATGGTATTCAGGTTATCCCCAAAGTGGGCGAACCTTATTACCTCATTGCAGCAGATCACATGGGCAACTTTATAGACCCCACCAAACCCGAGATGTTGATTCCGTCCTGGACTATTTTTCGGTGGAAGTAGATAGCTGAGCCTTCCCCTGTGATGGCGTCTCAGAAAAATCTGACAAAGCTAACTGTGACCGAAGAGCACTCCCGTCCGGTTCTTCGAGAGTATTATTTCGATTATAAATAGAAGTTTGGTTATAATATAACATCGTTCATTCGCTACCTTTCATTGTCATGACCAGTGTCCACCAGCCTCACGATCATCACCACTGTATTTCAGGAGCTTTGCAGGAAGCTCGTACTCTCTGTCAACAGAGGGGAGCCAGGCTGACCCATCTCCGTGAGAAAGTACTGGAACTGATCTGGCAAAGTCATCAGCCCGTGGGAGCCTATGACATTCTTGCCGAACTGGCTAAGCAGGAAGAACGGGTGGCCCAACCCCCCACCGTTTATCGCGCCCTTGATTTCCTGATGGAGCAGGGTCTGATTCACCGTCTATCCTCACTTAACGCTTTTATTGGATGCCCCCACCCCGGCACAAAACATAACAGCTGTTTTCTGATCTGCCAGAACTGCCGCGTGACACAGGAAATCGATCATCAGGCCATTAATCAGTCCATTACCTCTTGTGCCTTTGATCAGGGATTCAAAATCACTGATGCCGCAATTGAACTCACCGGTTTATGCTCAAACTGCCAGAAATCCCGGGAGTCATTATGAGTTCAGACAAAGACAATAAAACAGCAACAACCAAGGATCTGAGTAAACCTATGTCTGAAGAAACATTGATCAGACTGAACAACATCCATGTTGCTTTTCGGGAACGAGAAGTCGTTACCGATATTTCACTGGACGTGGAAGCTGGTGAAATCGTGACCCTGATAGGCCCGAATGGAGCTGGTAAAACGACACTGGTCAGAGTTGTTCTGGGTCTGCTGTCTCCTGATTCCGGAAGCCGTTCGGTAAAAGAAGGTCTGCGTATCGGCTATATGCCTCAAAAATTGCATGTTGACGAAAGCATGCCCCTGAGCGTAAGACGCTTTCTTTCCCTGACAGGACAGTCAGAAAAACACATTTGTTCGGCACTGGCAAGAACCGGTGTCGCCCACGTCATGAACTCACCGGTTCATTCACTTTCAGGCGGAGAGCTGCAGCGAACATTGTTAGCCAGGGCATTGCTGAACAGACCTCATCTGCTGGTGCTCGATGAACCGGTTCAGGGTGTGGATGTCAATGGCCAGAAAGAGCTTTATCATCTGATTACCGAACTCAGAAATGGGAGCAGCCCCGAGCTGAAAGACGGCTGCTCTGTTTTAATGGTCTCCCATGACCTTCATCTGGTGATGGCTTCAACAGATCGGGTTATTTGTCTGAACCAGCATCTCTGTTGCTCAGGCCACCCCCATCAGGTTCGTCAACACCCTGCTTACCTGAAGCTTTTTGGTGGAGAGTCCGAAGAGCTGGCTATCTACACCCACCATCATGATCATGAACATACCGTTGATGGTCATATCATCCACAAGAATGACAATAGGAGCACTCATGCCTGAACTGCTCCTTACCGCACTGCTGGCAGGATCAGGGGTTGCCATAGTGGCAGGACCTCTGGGTTGTTTTGTTGTCTGGAGGAAGATGGCCTACTTTGGCGATACTCTCTCTCATTCGGCACTGCTGGGCGTAGCCTTGGGGTTGCTGCTCGATATTGATCTTAACCTGACCATCATAGTGTGTTCGCTGTTTCTTGCTGTTCTTCTGGTCTCGCTTCAGGAACAACAAAAAATGGCATCCGACACGTTACTGGGAATACTTGCCCATAGCAGTCTTTCCCTGGGCCTTGTTGCAGTCAGTTTTTCCGAGAACGTCCGAATCGACATGATGTCTTACCTGTTTGGAGACATTCTGGCGACCGCACCTACAGACCTGCTCTGGATATACGGCGGCGGCGCACTGGTCCTCACCACACTGGCCTGGCTGTGGCGGCCCCTTCTGGCCATGACCATTCATGCAGAGCTGGCACAGGTTGAAGGTTTTCCAGTTAAAAGAACCAAACTGATTCTGACCTTACTGATGGCCCTGGTCATTGCTGTGGCTATGAAAATTGTTGGTGTACTTCTGATCACTTCTTTAATGATTATTCCAGCCGCAACAGCCCAGAGGTTTTCCCGAACACCAGAACAAATGGCGATCATTGCCGGCATCATTGGCTTACTGAGCGTTGCAGGAGGACTGACTGCCTCCTGGCAGCTGGATACCCCATCAGGACCTTCCGTTGTCGTCTGTAGCTTCCTGATTTTTGTTCTGGGTTTGAGCTTCAAGCGCAGCTGACGAGATTAGTCCTGATACAATTCATCCACGCCCACCATCACCCGTGCCAGCTTGTCTGAATCCAGGGGTGGGCGAATAAAGCCGTGATAATCCCCCCTCGGATTGATGATGACCAGGTTGGCGCCATGATCCACCAGGTAATACTCATCCACCGGATCAATGACCGGTGTGTAGGGGATGTTCATTTGTACGGTCAGGTTATGGATATCTTTCTGGTTGCCCGTCACTCCCACAAAATCAGGGTTGAAGTGAGGGACGTAGCCATTCAGCTTCTCCACAGTGTCCCTGCGAGGATCCACTGTCACCATAAAATAGTGCATTTTCTTCGCGATTTCAGGGTTATCCTTCTTCAACAGTTTATCCATCTGGTTCAACTGACCCAACGTAGTGGGGCAGATGTCCGGGCAAAAGGTATAGCCAAAGTACACCAGAGACCATTTCCCTTCGAGATTAGCCTCAGTAAAAGGCTGACCCTTGTTATCCACCATGCCCTTCATTTCAAAGGTCCGTGGCTTGTCAAAAACCACTGCCCCCATCCGCTGCAAGTGCTCCAGTGTGAGCGATGGTTTGTTCATGTATTTGTAGAATGTCAGACCCATAATGACCGCGACAATAGCCACCAGAATCAATACTGTTTTATTCACGCTGTTTTTCATCCCGGATGCCATGAAAAATCCTTTGAGCCTTCAGCCTCAGTCTAACCGATAGCCTGTTAAAGCCATAAATAGAACGCATAATGATCCAGCAGCAGTACCACGAAGAGCAACATCAAATAAGTAATGGAATACTTGAATGTCTTGATAGCAGCATGGGGTCTGCTTTCTTGCAGGAGAGCAATAGCCCAGTAAAGAAACCGCCCTCCGAGAATCAATGCACCCGCCAGATAAAGAATGCCACTCATACCGGTCAGGAAAGGCAAAACACTGACCAGGACCATAATCACGGTGTACAGCAAAATATGCAGCTTGGTGTAAGCCTCACCGTGCGTCACCGGCAACATGGGAATGTCGGCCTTGGCATATTCAGCTTTGCGATGGATAGCCAAAGCCCAGAAGTGGGGTGGCGTCCAGGCAAAAATAATCAAAACCAGAAGTAAGGCATTACCTTCAAAGTGTCCGGTCACTGCCGTCCATCCCAGCAGGGGAGGGGAGGCACCGGCAATCCCGCCAATGACAATATTCTGTGGGGTCGCACGCTTTAAAATCAGAGTGTAAACCACGGCATAGCCCATCAGTGAGGCCAGTGTCAGCCAGGCGGTCAAAGGGTTGACCAGAAACACCAGAATTCCTATGCCCAACACACCCAGAGTAAAGGCAAACAGCAAAGCCTGAAGCGGCTCAACTCGCCCTGTGGCTATCGGTCTCTTGTGGGTTCTGGCCATCACCGAATCAATCTGTCGGTCGACCACATGATTGATCACTGCGGCGGATGCAGCCGAGAGGGCAACACCCAGATTACCAAAGATGAGAATATCCATAGGTACCATGCCCGGCGTCGCCAAACACATACCAATCACCACCGTCAGAACCATCAGGGCGACCACTCTGGGTTTGGTCAGCTCAAGATAATCACGCCAGTGAACGGATTCCTGAAGGGATGCGCCGCCCTGCTTTTGAATGATCTTACTCATGATTGAACCTCACTGAATCCTTCAGACACGTTCAGACGGAAGTTGAGAGCGACCAGAATCAGCAACAAAACCGCACCTCCCAGGTTATGAGCCACCGCCACTGAAAGTGGCAGGCTGCCCAGAATGTTACTGATCCCCAAAGAGACCTGTACCAGCAGAGCCAACAGCATCAGTGTAGCCAGCACTATCAGGCTGCTTCGGTTACTAGACGACTGAGCATTACTATATCGAAGTATCTGCATAAACAGAAACAGCAGCAACACGGTCGTCACCAGTGCCCCCAATCGATGTAAAAAATGTATCGCGGTCCGTGCTTCAGAGTCCATTTTCCCACCCAGATAATTCGGGCCAATGGACTGACTGAAATTCAAACCTTCTGCAAAATCAGCACCGGGCAGCCATTGCCCCTGACACATGGGGAAATCAGGACAGGCCAGAGCCGCATAATTGGAACTGGTCCAGCCCCCCAATGTGATCTGCAAAATCACCACTAACAGCCCGACCGCAGCTAACCCTCTCAAGCGATCTTTCTGTTCAGAGGAGGGGAGTTTTTCCCAACACAATCCGGACAAACGAAGGGTCATCAGAAACAACAAACTGAACGTAGCAAAACCACCCAAAAGATGTGCCGTCACCACTTGGGGCCAGAGCTTCAAGGTCACGGTCCACATTCCGAATGCCGCCTGCAGAATAATCAGCCCCAGAATGAATATAGGCAGCTTTAATGGCTGCCCAGGCTCTTGTCGGTTCCGAAAGGCTTGAATAGCGATCATCAGAACCAGCAGCAGTAGAGAGCCTGCTACATATCGATGCACCATTTCTGCCCAGCCTTTGTCCACCTCAACCGGCGCATGGGGAAAAAGTGTTTCCGCTATGGCTATTTCCTGCGCTGTTTCAGGCACTGTCAGGAAGCCATAACATCCTGGCCAGTCAGGACAACCCAACCCTGCATGAACCAGTCGTGTATAAGCCCCTAACCCGACAACCACAGCGGCCAGCAAGGTTGCGAACAGAGAGAGATAAAAACCCGTTCTCTGTCGCTTTGTCTGGCTTATTGTTTTTGTAATCGATGCTGTTGTCATGGAACACCTTTCAATGTCAGCCAATGTTTGATGCTTTAAGCAACTTCCTCAAGTCTTTTAATAAATCTCCACCGTACTGCCCTGGCTGATACTTCATCATGATATTCCCCAAGGGGTCAACGATGTAAAAGCCATTCGTTGGCCACGCTCTTTTTTCACCCGGTTTTTTACCCAGAGTGTTCAACACCGATTCTTTACGACTGCCCAACCAGATCAGATCAGGATGTTCACTGAGTACACGCTGGTTCAATTCAGGATTGGATGAGGAAGAGATAAAAAGCCGGACGACCCGGTCGCTGTCTCTGCCGAGCGCCAGATGAGCCTGACGGGTTTGATAGAGCGTTTCCTGACAGGCCTGATCGGAGCAGGCATCGTCACCAAATACCAGAATCCCCCAGCGACCCTCCAGTGCCTGCTGGTCAAACATTTCATTATTTTTCTCAAGCATCATACTTTGGAAGCTGGCGGGGGGTAATAGCAGCTCTCCCTTATTCGTACGACCATCCGGCACAAACTGCGTACCGAAGAAATAAAAGTACCAAGCCAACCCCATAGCCAGAGGAGGCATGAGAATGACCAGAGCCAGTTGCCAGCGACTTTTTGCTTTCTTTACTCTTTTCATTCTTATAATACCCGGTTGATTAAATAGTCATATTTCTACATTCAAAATTTAAAAGGAATCCGGATCATCACTAGCTTGCTCGAGGCCCATAAGGGAATAACCGGGTTCTCCATATTTGGGAGGTCCCATAAACCGTAACACAAACGGCAACCAGGTTATTTTTGCCGGTGTCTGCAGTAAAATATCGCCGTCGACCTGAATAGAAAGCGGTGTCTCATCCTGATGTTCAATGTCCAATTGAGTAAAGACAAGCGCTCGTTGACCTGACCAATTACGTAATCTCTCCATAGTCGTCCAAACCAGACCTGACCAATTGAGTAATCTGCCTATAGTCATCTGAATAAATGTCCATATAGGATGCATCCTCTGCTGACTATAAAGCACCTTCCCCCGCGTACAGAACGGCTTCATATAATTAAAAAGGGCAATTCCTCCTCCGAACGTTGGCCCTGTACTCGCAGCCAGAAAATTCAATGGAATATTGAACCTGCCTTTATCAGAAGTGCACCTGACCATGGGTGTATTCCATCTCATGGCTGAACTGATGGCTAACATTGCAGAAGCCATACTTCTGGGTGAATACCTGAGTAGTCGGCTTGGTCGCTCACCACTGTCGTGATCGTTTTTATTTTTTGTCATCTGAGTCGTCACACCCAGATTAAACCCGCTCACTGCCAGAACCGTTTGCTTCTCACAACTGCCTGTTTGACAACCTTCAATTTTGTAGGCACCAAAGGGCATAGAGGCTCCGTAAACCAGCGACCGAAGGGCATGCATCGGGTTACACAGTTTGAGTGTTCTCGCTATATCGTTTCCCTTGCCCGCCGGTATCACACCAATAACAACTTGCGGTTCACTTGCCAGACCCTGAACCACCTCGCGGACGGTGCCATCCCCACCAACGGCAACCAACAATAACTGATCTTCCTCAGCGTGTTGCCCCTGCTGCCAGTCCTCATATGCCTGCACTGCCAGGTACGTTGCATGACCGGCGTTTTCTGTAAAAAACACTTCAAATGTCGCTTGTTCCTGAGCAGCAGCCTGGTCTTGTGAGCCGACTGCTGTATAGTACAGGTTGACAGCTTCTTCAATTCTGTCCCAGACCCTGGCACCTTTACCATTATTACTTGCAGGATTAACGACAAAGCAGACATGGCGAATCGTTGCAAATCCGTTTACAGGAACAAGAAATACAAAAAGCAGCAGGCCAGATAAACAAAAAACTTTGCTATTCACAGTGAGCTATCCTCTTTTCTGTTAGTCGCGCATACCTGTCCATAACCGCCACGTTCAAAATTTAAATGGAATCCTGCCTTTCCTTCGCTCTTTCATCCTCCGCTTCTTCAAGGTACATTCCGTGATAACCGTGATCACCAAATACGGGGGGTCTCAAAAACCGGAACACTTCCGGCAACCAGATTATTCGTGCCGGCGTTTGCAGTAAAATATCACCATCAACCTGGATATCCTGAGGTGTCTCTTTCACGTGCTCAATGTCCAATTGAGTAAACTGAGCCCGTTTCAGACCTGACCAATTGAGTAATCTCTGCATAGCGACCTGAGCAAGTGTCCAAAGGGGGGGATCCCATTTCTCACCATAAAGCAGCTCTCCCCGCTTACTTTCCGCTCTCTCGCCATATAAAAAGCCAAACTCGCCCCCGATCGTAGGCCCCGTCGCCCCTCCAGCCATAATATTCAAGGGGATATGGAACCTGCTACCCCCATCAATACTGCACTTGACCATAGGTGTATTCCATCTCATTGCAGAAGTGAAGTCTGATAGCGAATAGACCCTACTTCCGGGTGAAAAGCTCATCAGGCGACCCGCTCGCTCACCGCTCTGGTAATCGTTTTCCCTTTTTTTCACTTGAGTCGTCACACCCAGATCAAACTCATTGACAGCCAGAACCGTTTTCTTCTGGCAACTTCCTCTTTCACAAGCTTCAATTTTATAAGCACCTAAAGGCAGAGCGGTCCCATAAACCAG
Organism: Endozoicomonas sp. SESOKO3; assembly: GCF_024606255.1. Taxonomy (NCBI): domain Bacteria; kingdom Pseudomonadati; phylum Pseudomonadota; class Gammaproteobacteria; order Oceanospirillales; family Endozoicomonadaceae; genus Endozoicomonas; species Endozoicomonas sp. SESOKO3. The sequence goes on along the minus strand of NZ_JAHHPR010000217.1, from coordinate 3,952 downwards.
TGTCCGAAGGGCTCGAGCCGTGTCACGCAATCGAAGTGATCTCGCTATATTGTTTCCCGTACCCGCCGGTATAACCCCAAAAACAACCTGCTCCCGGTGAGCTTCCAGACCCTGAACCACCTCATGAACAGTGCCATCCCCTCCCACTGCAACCATTAATAACTGGTCAGGAATTCGGCTCCCTTCGCGCTGCCCTTGCTGCCAGCTCTGGTACGCTTGCGTTGCCAGCTCCGTTGCATGACCTGCATGTTCTGTAAAAAACACTTCAAATGTCGCTCGTTCCTGAACAGCCGCCTCATCCTGTGAGCCCACTGCTGCGAAATAATGATTGACAGCCTGTTCAATACTTTCCCAGACTCTCGCACCCTGACCGTTATTACTGGTTGGATTAACGATAAAGCAAACGTGGCGTATCTTTGCCAATCCGGTTTCCGGAATCACTGGAAATCGGTTTTTCGGAATCACTGCAAATCCGTTATTCGGAATAAGAAATACAAAAAGCAGCAGTCCATACACATAAAACACTCTGCTATTCACAGTGAATCCCCCCCTTTCCAATCAGGATCATCTCCGGCTTCGTCAAGGTCCATTAAAGCACGACCGAGCTCTCCATATTCGGGGGGTCGCATAAACTGGAACACTGCCCGCAGCCAGGTTATTTGTGCCGGTGTTTGCAGTAAAACATCACCATCGACCTGAATAGAAAGAGGCGTCTCATCCTCGTGTTCAATATCCAATTGAGTAAAGCAAAACCGTTGCAGATCGGACCAATTGAGAAATTTCTCCATAGTCATCTGAATAAGTGTCCAAAAAGGGTTGGTCCTCTGCTGACTAAAAAGCATCTGTCCATGGCAACTGTATGGAGTCATATCGTTAAAAAGGGCAACTCCACCTCCGATCGTTGGTCCTGTCCCCGCTACCAGAAGATTTAAGGGGATACTGAACCTCTCACGATTAATACTGCACCTGACCGTGGGTGTATCCCATGTCATTGCTGAACTGACAGCTAACATTGAATAGGCCACACTTCCGGGTAAGTATCTCAGCAGTCGGCTCGGTCGCTCACCACTGTCGTGATCGTTTTTCTTTTTTGTCATCCGGGTCGTCACACCCAGCCCGAACTCACTCACTGCCAGAACCGTTTTCCGCTCGCAACTGCCTCTTTGACAACCTTCAATTTTGTAGGCACCAAAAGGCATAGCGATTCCATAAACCAGCGTCCGAAGAGCATGCATCGGGCTCCTCAATTGGAGTGTTCTTGCTATATCGTTTCCCTCACCCGCTGGTATAACACCGAACACAACTTGCGGTTGACTTTCAAGACCCTGAACCACCTCATGAACAGTGCCATCCCCACCAACGGCAACAATCAATAAATGACCTTCCTGCTCCAGCTGCCAGTTAAAACTTGCCTGAGCTGCCAGCTCCGTTGCATGACCGGCGTGTTCCGTAAAAAATACTTCAAATGTCGCTTGCACCTGAGCAGCAGCCTGATCTTGCGAGCCGACAGCTGTGAAGTAACGATTGACATCTCTTTGAATACGGTTCCAAACCCTCGCACCCTGCCCATTATTACTGGCAGGATTAACAATAAAGCAGGCGTGGCGAATCACGGCAAACCCGTTTTTCGGAATAAGAAATACAAAAAGCAGCAGGGCATATAAATAAAAAAATCTGCCAGTCACGTTGAGCCATCCTCTTTTTCGTCAGTCCCGGATACCTGTTTATGTTTATGTTGGCTTTGACCCAAGCCTGAGGATCGCATCTGCCAGAGATACAGACCCAGCAGGACCAGAGCCATTAAAAACCATTGAATAGCGTAGCCGAGATGTTTCTGAGAGGTGGTTTTCATTGTCAGAGGGCGAATCAGATAGGTGCCGGGCTGATTCTGTTCCAGCTTAAGAATATAAACGGGTAGAGACTGTCCCAGCGCTTCCCCCATTCGCTCAAAGTTGACGACCTGGATTCGCTTGGGCCATTCTTCCTGCCAGATATCTTCACCCAGTGTGAAGGGGTTCCCCAATAACCGATACAGTTTGCCCCTTAACTCAAGCTCTCCATCGAGTGTTTCGATTTCCGGCAATCGTTCTCTCGATTCAGCAGGCAGCCAGCCTCTGTTGACTAGCAGATACTGACCGTCATTGACCAGAAAAGGCATGATCAGGTCGTAACCGGCACGACCTTCGTGAATCTGGTTATCAAGAAAAAAAGCCCGATCGGAAAGAAAACGACCACGGACACTGACAGGCAGATACATGGAATCAGAGTAACCACTGACATCAGACAGACTGAGTGCAGGCATGGTCTGTCGCTCTGCCAGAGTTCGCTCAAGCTCAAGCTTCTCCTGGTATCGTGACATCTGCCAGAACCCCAGTTTGATCAGCAGGGGTAAAAGCAGCACCACCAACAACGACAACTTAACGCGATAGCTATACTTCGACATCGGGTGCTCTACCAAACTCCACTGTTATTCTGATCTGAATGCCGATAACGTAAGAAAAACAGTTACACCACAGATTTATTTAAAAACCGGTTTAGCAAACTGTTTTTCATAAACTCAGGCTTCAGCAGGGAGCGTTATATGTGGTTAAAAGTTATTATTGTTCTTCTCTTTTTTGCCGTCGTATTCTGCTTGGGCAGAGGTCTGTACTTTCTACTTAAAGGTGATAGCGGTTCCGCCAAACTGGTGAATTCGCTCACTGCCCGGGTTGGCCTGACCGCCCTGATCATGCTGATCATTGTGGTGGCCTGGCTGTTTGGAGATATTCACAGCAACGCTCCCTGGCTGTACCGTTAAACGACTGAAATCGTTAACCGCCACTTCCTTCAGGGAGTGACGGCATTACCTCAAATCAGATAGACAAAAATGAACAGGCCGATCCAGACCACGTCGACAAAGTGCCAGTACCAGCAGGATGACTCAAAAGCAAAATGGTTATCCGGCTCAAAATGCCCCTTATAGATACGAATCAGCATGACCAGTAACATCATGGCACCGAGAGTGACATGTGCCCCGTGAAAGCCGGTCAAAATAAAAAACGTTGAGCCATAAATACCTGCGCTCAAAGTCAACCCAAGCTCATTGTAGGCTTCAGCATATTCTGCAGCCTGAAAGTAAAGGAAGGTAAAACCCAGAATCAGGGTGAGTATCATCCATACCTTAACCTTGGCTCTTTCCGCCTTTCTGAGGGCATGGTGAGCAATCGTCAGGGTGATACTGGAAGCGACCAGTAACAGGGTGTTCAGCAGTGGAAGATGGAAGGGATCGATGACCCCACTGGCTCCCGGAAATGTTTCATTATCTGGATTGGTCATCAGCGGCCAAGCCGCTTCGAACTCTGGCCAGAGGTGTTCATGAGTGGAAGCACCATCTCCCTCACCAGCCAACCAGGGCACGGCGAAGTAACGGATATAGAAAAGCACTCCAAAGAAAGCCGCGAAGAACATGACTTCAGAAAAGATAAACCAGCTCATACTCCAACGGAAGCTCCGGTCCATCTGATCACTGTAGAGCCCTTTGCGGGACTCTTCGATGACGTTACTGAACCAGCCAAACAGCATATAGGCCATGATCAGGGAGCCACCGAAAAACACATAATGTGCAAACGAATCTTTTACCCCGGCAGACATGTCATTCATCATCATGCCTGCACCCAACAGCGTGGTAAAAAGACCTATCGAAGCAATGATCGGCCACTTGCTCTGGGCCGGAACATAATAGGTACCTTCACCTTCTTGCGCCATCAGAATCTCCTCAGGACGGCTGCGTCCTCTCTCCCATTGTCGTCACATCAAACAAGGTGTACGACAACGTTAGTTTGGTGATATGCCGGGGTAATGCCTGATCCACAATAATTCTCAGCGGCATGATTTTTTCTTCGCCTGCTTCCAAAGTCTGGGTGGTGAAGCAAAAACACTCCACCTTGTGCAAATAGTTGGTGGCCTGAAACGG
>NZ_JAHHPR010000216.1:0-19936 GCF_024606255.1 Endozoicomonas sp. SESOKO3 | reverse complement strand
CCACCAGTGCGGTGTCATTAAGAGGCTCAAGAAAATCAAAATCACTTTTTGAGGTAAGGCTGGCCTGTGCCATCGAATAGAGCAAACACAAAAGTAACGGACACAGGTTGAATAACTTATTCATGGTGACTTCCCAGATACAGATACAGTGACTGAACTGGAAATATAGATTCTAAACGAAGCTATGAGTGACAATATCCTTAACTACAAAGTGCGTTGCAAATAAAGTGCGGTGCAAATGAGGCAGCCATCAAATGTTTCCAATAGACTATGCCTTCGGCATAGCCACAAGAGCAGCCGATAGCTGCCAGAGTTCACCGCTGTTCCAGTGGCTGACAGTTGAGTCTGTCAGTTAAACAACGTTGAGAGATAATTCAGGGGCGCATAGAACTTTTTCCACTGAGTCCAGCCAGTCTCTGAAAAGCTTTGTTCCAGTGGATAGCCATAAACAGCGTGGCTTGAAAGACCATTGACAACAGCGAAAGTCAACGCAGGCACCAGAGTGACACCGGCTTTGATAAACGGGTTGTTTGAGCTTATCTTCGAACTGCCCAACATAAGCAAGGCTCCAACTCCGCCTAGGGCTGGGGCTAAGAGTGCGACTCCGGCCAGGGCTGCAACTCCGGCTCCAAGTCCGACTTCGTTCAGGATTCCGACTCCGACTCCGGCTCCGAGTCCGGCTCCGGCTATGGCTCCGGATACAACTCCGGATAAAGCTCCGGATAAAGCCCCGATTCCGTTTAAAACTCCAATTCCGGTTACCGCTCCGAATCCGGCTACAGTGCCGATTACGGTTACAGCACCGATTCCGGTTAATGCCCCGCTTGCGGTTACAGCTTCGACACCGGCCTTTATTTGTCGGTCCTCGTCAATTATTAACTCAGAAATAATGCCCAAGAGGGTACCCACAATCGCTGCGCTGACAGCAGAAGCAAAAATCACTTTTGCTGGTCTGAAGCCTTTATGAGTCATGACTTCATAGGCGATATCCCCTGCCATAAGCCCATTACTCAAAGACAATATTGTGTATCCACCAGCTGCATACCATTCAGTTGAAATGTCTCTTATGCTCATTTTTCTTAGCATGAATGCCGAAATAGCGCTGGCTCCGGTTCTTGATACCGCTTCGGAAGCAAGGTAAGTCAAGACCGCGACAGGGATGCGCTCCCTCGTTTTCGTAGTAGTGGTATAAGCTGCCATTACTGCACCGGCAAAATACAAGGGTTTCCACCAATGCTGTTCCAGGGGCCAGGGAGACACGTGCCCGGCCAGCGCCACTTCGGCGGTGGTTATCACGGGAGCCAGCTGCAAACAGAAATCCGTTTTCCACTTATCCGGCTCCTTTGCATCCGACGCAGCCAGATCATAGGTGATTGAAAGCCCGGAAACTATTCCTGCTGTTTTACAGACACCCCACCATATACCAAGATTCAACAGGGTAGACAAAGAGACGCCGGCAATGCTTTTCGTGAACTCAAGCCCATTTGCTACCAGTGCGGTGTCATTAATAGGCTCAAGAAAATCAAAATCACTCTGTGAGGGAGAGCTGGCCTGTACCATCGAATGAAAAAAACACAAAAGCAACAGCAATAGATTGAATGACTTTTTCATGGTCATTTCCCAGTTACAGTTAATGAACAGGAAATATAGACCCTCAATGAAGCTAAAATGACGAAATCCTTAACTAACGTATGTTCGACGCTCAGAAAGCCACAGCCAGACCCTCAGTTAGTACTGAAATATCAATATGAGGCTTTCCGGGTTCTCGGTGACAGGCTATTAGGCCTACTATCAAATTGACAGCAAAGTTGTACAGTGATCGGTGCCGGGTGTACTCTGTCCCAGAGATATTTCTCAGATGATCATTGACACTCTCTATGACTGTTCTTTTTCGTAACATCTCTTTATTAAAGGCTTTCACCCCATAAGTTCATGCCCATGCCGGGCGTACCCAAGAAAATCCACTGAATTTCCTATCGAGAACTACTGATTTAAAAGGCTTATGCGACACATAAATTAATGAGCACACTCTGTATTCATATACTAAGATAATGCCTCCAACCTTGGACAAAAAGTTAGAGGAATAATAATGGTAAATCGTACAATTAAATCCCTTTTATTAATGTTAAGCTCATTGATGGCTTGTTTTTCTGCTGCCGCAAACTCATGGAATGAGGTTAGCCTTGATGATAAAACAGAATTTAATAATAGATGTGAATACAGGATAAAGTCACAAGCATATGGAGGTGGTCAATCAGTTTTAAAAAGTCATGATGTTAATCCAGCAATCGTCAGCTTTTACATAGGCGGGATTCATAACTTGGGATACATTGAAGCAACAGATAAGCACAAGCTTTGCACAGATGCACTTGAAGCACCATCCTATGTAGATGCGGATGGCAATCCTTGTAATTCTTTCTCCGAATTATGCCGTCAAGAATGCTTAGTACTTGACTCAGTAATTTCAATTGAAGAGCTTTGTCAATAATTATCACATCGTAGTAAGCAGCCGAAAAAAGCATATGAGCCTTAACTTCGTCAAGGGCAGATAACTGCACCCCGGCAAGAGAATCCAGTTCGAGTGCTCGCCCACATACTGGAAACGCTTTTCAATACACTGAACTCTTTGTCGAAATTGGTCGCCAGAGTGCCACATCAGACGGTTTCCGGGACTTCGCTGCTCACCAGCTGCGCCCCTTCGGCGCGCAGCTGAAGCAGGTCTGTTTGCAGTGAGAGAATCATACTACTGAGTTAGCTCAAGTCTTCGCTGAATAGAGTGGAGCATACGTGGAATATAAAGAGCTACTATTGGGGTTATTATAATGATTACCACTGAGAAGACGGAAGTTGCTAAACTGAGCAATTGTATTGAAACACTTGTTGGATAAATTCTTTTTGGATCATTACCACAAACAAGTAACTTACGATAATTATCAGTTTGAACTTCAGTGAAAGAAATCTCTTCTATTGCACGATCCAGGTCGTCGAAATCTAAATGAGATTTATATAAGTATATTTTCCTTAGAGACCACGTATCATCCGATTTACCGAAAAGCATATTCCTTTTTATAAATACAAATGTGACTCTATCGTTGCTTTGTTTTGTTACATTTCCATGGGCAATAAAAACATCTCCCTTAGATTGGATATCAGTGATATAAATCGGCTTATCTGTGATTTCACTAACAAAAAACGACATTGGTAACAGTTTTCTTATAACACTTGTATCTTTAAAATTATCGATAAAAAGTGAAAGCTCTTCACCGGAAATATCATAATTACCATTGCGTTTTTCTAAAAGATTCTCAAGAGAGTCATAATCAGAAGAAACGTCTAACAAGCTTTCATTTCTTGCATAACGAATCATTCTTATATTATTAAACAACACATTATTTTCATATCTGTCAACTTCACCAGCGATTGTAAATCCATTTCTGTGCTCTTTGATAAATAGAGAAGAATGACAAACAGATGAAAGTGAATTGCAAACAAATAATGCAATTACTAACATATTTGAAGATAAACTTTTCATGGTTACATACGTCACTCAACGTTTCATAGAGTAGTGGTTAAAATTAGCAAAAGCCTCGGGGATTGCACATAAGAAAAAAACAGAGGACTGCACCTGCGTTGAGCCTACAGAAAAACCTCTGATAAGTCTGAATATCAGGGCTTTTGGAACAGTTGGTTCCTGGCACCTTTGAATACACGTTGGATTATCAGGTCCATCATGAAATCAATACTACGATCTTTCATGATCACTACTAAAATAACGACGGCGGGCGTGCGGCTTATGACCCTGCCATGTTCTCGAAGGCGTTTCTGTTGGCATATTCCCGCGGCCTCACTTCCGGTCGCCGGATTACCGGATTCTGTCAGGCAAACGCGGTACTCATGGCACCGTCTGCTGACAGTCAATCATGCTATACGGCCATTGCTGATTTTATCAGCTGGTTACACGGGCCTCTCAGTCTTCTGATTTTGCAGACTCTGTGAGTCTGTTGGCTGCTGCAACACACCAAATGGTAATTTATCTAAAGTTACATTCACTCGGAGCTACCCATCTTATGAAAAAAAACTCAGTAGGAATGTTGGAAACCTCTTCAAATAAAGTTATTTGTACGCTCAGAGCCTGTTCATGGACTTGAACAGAATTGATCTGTTCAAGATGAATACCCCAATAATCTCCCAGGCTCTCTTGTAGATGATATATGTGAAAAGAGGCTGAAACTTGACTTTCAATAACCTTTACAATCAAGAATAAAGCATTTTGCATTGACCTAACTAAGAGAGCACCTTCAATTTCTAAGGACTGCCCCTTTAAAGAAAGAGTTACTAACAGTAATGAAAAAATTAATCGAATCAGTATTCTTTTTAGAAAAGGTACCTGAGCAATTAGTAGTTGCAGAAAACAAAAAAACATTTCAATCTAATCCAAAGAGCTGAGCAAACCCAAGATTCAAGATCGGGGATAATTTTTAACTTATAATGGTCACGTTTTTCATATAGGCAAATATCTTATTAAATCTATAAAGGTTTTTTTAATAACTTAAACTCGGGTGTACATAGCTAACACATATGAGTCGTAGCTCCGTCAAGCGCAATTAACTGCTTTCGAGCCAATGGATTTACGAGTTACAACGCAGTAGCTAAAGTCGAGACATATAGCGGTTAAACCTTGCTGGCACTATCATGTTGCCAGTGGTGTCCAGTTCGTATCAGGCTCAGGTCAGGAGTATACGATCTTGCCAATTCAAATAAAGAAAATCATTCTCTAAAAAAAGTTTCTGGTTTACAAATGAGTTCCCGCATAACTTTCCTTAGCCCCATTATTTACACCGTGCCGGGAACAACACTCTTCTCTCTATCCGTAAGTCAGCCGTCTGGAATATCAAGATAGAACTTCTGGTGAGGAAAGCTTCCTGTCATGTGAGCAGTGGCTCCTTCTTTAAGCCTTTTATAAACTATTTCAGGTATATTTTTAACCGTAATTGCTTTAATTATCTAACCTCTGAAAATGTTACAGAGATTTCATTGCGGCTGCAAAATGCAATCCATTTAAGTAATCTTGCACCTAACAAGCCTTTAATTCGCGTGCGGGGCAGTCGCTGAAGGCGAAGATGTGTGCTGCATTAATCTCTACAATATGGACACATTCCAGCGCCATATTGTGCCCATTCAATCAGGCATGAGGTACAGAAATAATGTATGTCACAGCTGGCAGGCGAAACTGCCCCTGGAATCATGGCTTCACGGCAAATAGCACATTCTCCAAGAAAATAACCTTCAAAAAAGAAATCAGTGATTGCGAAGAACATTATATGTTCACACTGCTTCAAAATTAATTCCATGAGATATCGAAACCACCCTTCAGCCTGAACAGCTAATTTTTCAGCCTGAACAGCTAATTTTTGTATAAGTTCATAGACTAAAGTTTTATTTGAAAATGAATAGCGGCTATTTTTTAGTTGTAAAGTATGAGTTTGAGTGTCACATATAACGTAAGAAAAGATATCAGATTCTCTTTGTTGTACTTTTACTACAACAAACATTTCATTAACTGAAAAGTCAACTCCTTTGACTCTTTTAAAATCACTTATTGATTTCGCAAAACCATAGTTCCCATCTAATAAAAAGACTAACTCATTGATCACTTCTTCTGACAGTATACTTAGTGGGATTGAGGAATAATGATTACAATGACTATTTTCATTACAGCAAAGTTCAACCCAATGATAACGATCGGAATCTAATGTCGGGAATGAAATATCAAAGAACACTTCCTCAAGTTTGCCCATCTTTGTTAACCCTATTAAAAGATGCATTTTATTATCTACTTCAGAAGAGGTAAATTTAATATTGCTAACACCAAGATTATGTAATGGTTTTGATATATTGTATAAAGCACTGTTTTCTAACAGGCCTGAAAGCCTTAAATCAAAAGAAGTCAACCCCACTGTCTTAGATATTTTTATTTCTTTCATATTGCTATTACTTAAGGTACTTGAGGCTGTTCTATCTTCTAAAATGTCATAAATAAAATTTACAGGTATTAATGCTAGCGCAACGATCAAAAGACAAGTGTCTATTTTATCACCAACTCTACGATGCAAATAAAATTCGTAGTAGTTTCTATACCCAAGTGCAAGTATTGATACCAAACGAAAAACGCCTCTTGAGCCTACGTAATAATCTATTGGCATATAGATGTAGTTGCATAGTGACTCCTTAACAACGTCATACCAAATCGATTGACCTCCTATAGTCACTTGACTCTCATCAGGCTCTTGATAATCTGAAAAGCAAAATCCTGATAAACAAAAGATTGTTAAGGATAGGACCATTAGCTTTTTACAGAACTCAAATCTTTTCTTCAATTACAAACCTGCTTTCAAACGGATTGAATCAAAAACGTAGACGCACGCAACAAAAAAATCCAGCAGACTGCCATCGTAAACTGTTGGGTTTGGCACTATGAACCTAAATGTAAGCTTCTGAAAAAGCGTCTATACTGACCTGCTCACCATCAACTACTGACATGGTAAATGACGAATGTATAAATCACTTCGAATTTTAGTGATCTTCTTTTTGTTCACAGGTTTATCCGTAACTTGCTATTCAAGCATTGATAAGTTAGCGAATAATAAATTTCGTATCATCAATAGTGAAGGGAAAGTCAAGGATGTCGAGATAGATGGAGTATCTGGATTTATTGACTATTTTGCCGAGGTCTATCATACCAGTCAGAACTGTTCTGGGTGCACCTCCTATTTGTACAGTATTGCGGGAGATAGTTACTATCTTTACTATGAACGTCACTTGCCGCATGCAGATTTGGTGTCAAAATTTCTCAGCTCATATTCACAGATCAGCAATCCACCATCTCTTGGTGTCGTTCTGTTTGAGCCTGGATTGGCATCCAGCGACTCTATTACCATGGCAGCCATTGGAAATGTAAAAATGGATCAGCCACAACAACCTCGCACAATGGTCAGTAGCAGAGTTATTGCTTTAGAGAGAATTTCTGATCAAGATTTACATTTTGAACTGCACTCTGACGGAAGCTCAACTTTAAGTCAGATATCAGGAGATTATACTATTGTAGATCAAGCCTCCTTCAAAGATTAATCGCAACCTTCAACTAGCACCACATAACCAATCACCGACGCCGTCAACGTCGGCAAGGTTTGAAATGGCATATTGCCTATGATTTATTCCATATCCATCTTACTACGTAGAAAGGTCATAAAATCATTAACTCTTTCTGCCATCTGACGTCTAATCCCTGGTTGCTCATGCTGAGGATATGTTGATATTCCAGACTCCAGAATAATGGCTGTTTTAGAGTTTAATACTCGTTGCAATGCTACTGTTTCTTCATATGAGTATACTGCTTGTAAAACAAGATCCCCTGAATCAATCAATGATTGAACTCTTGCCACTGTAATTTCGAGAACCTCAAGCAGGCTATCAACCCTGACTACCCACTCTGGCTTGTCAACTAATTGTTGAAGTATATTTTCACCTCCCGCAGCAGACCTGAACACAGCAGCAGATGAAGAAGCTTGCAGGTTTACCTGCTCTTCTTCTGTTAAATAAGGAAACATGACTTGCAACAAAGTTTGAGCAAATAACACTGCCACAACATTAAGGCTGTCATTAGCATAGGTCATTTGGTTACCAATGATACCCATGTTGCAAAGTAACAGAGAGAGAGAAAAGCAGATTTCTAACAGTTTTCATTAAGCAAACACTCTGATTTAAAAGCTAACAGTATAGACATAGCTTTGCCTTCTGGTTGTTAAATCAGTACAGATTTTTGCAATGAGACTTACAGAAAAAACTTTAATCTGGTGATGTTTTTCTTGGTAGTGACGGTGTTGAAAAGTTGTATTGGGCTCCTTAAGAAAAAGCTACTATTCCCGTTCACATTCTAAAAAAATTGCGAAGTCTATCGAAAATGAGTTAATCCGATAAGGGTCAGGAAATTTTGGATGGTATTAAAAAAATAAAAGCTTTTAAGCCCGCTAAACAATAAGTTTCTACGAGAGTCATTGAGAGAAAATAATAGAGGTATTGAGTCAAATCCCGGAAATTCTTAAAGCTAAAAGGTTTGGTGGTGTGAGTGACTTGTCATCTCACACCTCCACGTTCGACAGCTATATCAGAGCAAGCAGGCCAACAGGGTGATACCGACAACGGCAAGCACAATACCTAAAAAAATCTTCAGTTTGCGACCTTTTTTAGCCGACTTTTTCGCTGAATCCAGAGACTCCACGGCTTCTTCAACATTATCTCTGCTTTGAGTGATATGATCTTCAATCCGGCTCACGTCCTGACCTTGTTCATGAACGATACCTTGCAGGTTATGCATTATTTCATGGACATCAGCAACATCCCGCTCAATTTTCATTATTTGGTCATTTCGCTGACGCAACTGGCTCAACTCATCGAAACGAACGTCTAGCAGCACCTTCTGAAGGTAGTCAGCAGCCTCATGGACGTGGTTTTCATCTTCAGATGAAGTTTCCAGCAAATTGACCGCAACATTCAGCTTTTCAAGCACTTTGCCAGCCTCAGGATGATTCTGAAGCTTTGTTTTGGCATCGTCCAGGAGACCTGTGGTTTTCTGTTTCATCGTCACCAGATCCTGCTTAGTATGCGCCCGAGAGCAATCAATTTTGAGACTCTCAAGTCTGGCTGCCAGATTGTTGTCATTCTGGCTCTCCGGCTGGCCTGGTTTTGAAACCGGTCTGGTAATACCTCGTTCTGAAGGTGGTCTGGCAATCGCTCGTTCTGAAACCTGTTTGGCACTGCCCGAGCTCCTTGAACTTTGGTCGGAGTAGTGGGTGTGAGAGAAGTCGCCAGCAGTCTTCATATAACCACAGACGTTATTGAATGCCCTGACCGTACTGCGCCTGAAGCTGGAGGCAAGGTTTCCAAGCTTTTCCAACTTATCAGTAATAGCATTCTTATCAAAGGGTACTGAGCCTGTTTGCAGAAAATTTATCATACTACTCCCTCCATCAATCCTTGTTGTGTTCTTTGTTGTGTTTTTTGTTGTTTGACAAGAATGCTATCAATGGCTGACAAGATCACTAACAGCACTGTCAGTTAGGCTGACATAAAACACCTGGCTGATCAGGAAGGGCAGAGAGAGGAAAAGAAACTTCTCTGCACAGGTCTCCAACCCGTGCAGAGAACGAGACCATCAGACGTGCTTAACCTCATCGATCTCATATTCAACATTGCCGGAAGGTGTATTCACTACCACCACTTCACCTTCTTCTTTACCAACCAGGGCACGGGCAATCGGTGAGTTCACAGAGATCTTGTTGTATTTGATGTCTGCTTCATCATCACCCACGATCTTGTACTCGACTTCATCGTCCGTATCCAGATTAACCATTAAAACCGTGGTACCAAAGATAACCTTACCGGTTTTTTTGATCGTAGTGATATCGATGACCTGAGCGTTGGATAACTTGGCCTCAATATCGTTGATACGACCTTCAGTAAAGCTCTGCTGTTCACGGGCTGCGTGATATTCAGCGTTCTCTTTCAAGTCTCCCAGTTCCCGGGCTTCAGCAATCGCCTGAGAAATGCGCGGTCTTTCCACGGTTTTCAGTTGAGTCAACTCTTCACGGAGGGCTTTTTCACCCTCCACGGTCATTGGATATCGATTCATCCAGTCCTACCTTCGTGCAAATCCTGAAGTCTTCTGACTGTTTTTTCCGAGCCAAAGGCAATGGCCCGGGCAATGGCTTCCGCACCTGCCATGGTGGTGGTGTAGAGAACCTTATTGGTCAGCGAAGATCGGCGGATTTTATAGGAGTCTGCAATGGCCTGACGACCTTCGGTGGTATTGACAACAAAGGCTATATCACCATTGACGATACTGTCCACCATATTTGGTCGACCTTCCATCACCTTTTTAACCCGGGTCACGGGCAGGCCGGCATCTTCGATCACCTGGGCAGTTCCACTGGTAGCCATCAGCTCAAAGCCGGTATCCATCAGCAGGCGCGCAATACCAGGCACCATTGGTTTGTCCTGATCACGGACACTGATGATGACACGGCCACCTTCTGGCAGTGCCATGTTTTCAGCCAGCTGGGCCTTATAATAGGCTTCCGGGAAAGATGCACCAACACCCATCACCTCACCGGTAGATTTCATTTCCGGGCCAAGAATCGGATCCACACCCGGGAACTTGTTGAATGGGAAGATCGCTTCTTTTACGCAGTAGTAGGGAGGTACAATCTCTCTGGTAAAATCCAGCTCTTTCAGAGTTTTACCCATCATGACACGAGCGGCAATCTTGGCCAGAGAGTGACCAATGCACTTGGACACAAAGGGCACTGTACGGGACGCACGCGGATTAACCTCGATCACATAGAGTTCACCGTCTTGCAGCGCCATCTGAACATTCATCAGACCAACAACACCCAGCTCCATAGCCATGGCTTTCACCTGCTCACGAATCTTGTCCTGGATGCGGGGACTGAGACTGTAGGGAGGCAGAGAACAACCGGAATCACCGGAGTGAATACCTGCCTGCTCAATGTGCTGCATGATGGCACCAATAACCACACGCTCGCCGTCGCATACTGCATCGACATCCACTTCTACGGCACGATTCAGGAACAGGTCCAGCAACACCGGACTATCATTGGAAACTTGAACCGCTTCTTTCATGTACTTTTGCAGTTCATCTTCGCCCGCCACGATTTCCATGGCACGACCACCCAGAACGTAGGAAGGGCGCACAACCAATGGATAGCCAATTTCCTTGGCTTTAGCAACAGCTTCTTCAGCACTGCGCACCGTGGCATTCGCAGGCTGTAACAGGTCCAGCTTTTGGATCATGCCCTGAAAACGCTCTCGGTCTTCGGCACGGTCAATCGCATCCGGACTGGTACCGATAATCGGCACACCTTCAGCTTCCAGAGCACGAGCCAGTTTCAGAGGTGTCTGACCACCGTAGTGAACAATCACACCTTTGGGTTTTTCGACATCAATAATGGCGAGGACGTCTTCCAGAGTGACCGGCTCAAAGTACAGTCGGTCAGAAGTGTCGTAGTCGGTAGAAACCGTTTCGGGGTTGCAGTTAACCATGATGGTTTCGTAACCGTCTTCGCGGGCAGCCATAGCCGCATGAACACAACAATAATCAAATTCGATACCCTGACCGATACGGTTAGGACCACCACCGATAACCATGATCTTTTCGTTATCAGTTGGCACAGCTTCACACTCTTCTTCATAGGTGGAGTACATGTAAGCTGTCGTAGAGGCAAACTCGGCCGCACAGGTATCTACACGCTTGAAGACCGGCTTGATCTTCAGCTGACGACGATGGTTACGCACTTCTGTTTCAGAGATCGCCATCACCTCTGCCAGACGCGCATCACTGAAACCCTTACGCTTGAGGCTGAACAAAGTGGTGGCATCCAGCGCAGACAAGTCTTTGCCGACCAGATTCTGCTCTTCTTTAACAATGTCTTCGATCTGGACGAGGAACCAATGATCGATCATGCAGCTGTTAAAGACTTCCTCACGAGTCATACCGGCCCGAAAAGCGTCTGCCACGTAGTATGGACGATCCGCCTTTGGAACAACCAGCTCTGCCTTGATCTTGTCGATAGCACCTTCAGCAGAAACATCCAGCATGGGATTGAAGCCAGTGGCTCCGGTTTCCAGACCACGAAGGGCTTTCTGCATAGACTCCTGAAAAGTACGACCAATAGCCATGACCTCACCCACAGATTTCATTTGGGTGGTGAGACGATCGTCGGCCTGAGGAAATTTTTCAAAGGCAAAACGAGGAATCTTGGTGACGACGTAATCGATGGTTGGCTCGAAAGAAGCCGGTACCACACCTCCGGTAATTTCGTTGCGCAGTTCATCCAGGGTGTAGCCCACGGCCAACTTGGCTGCCACTTTGGCAATCGGAAAGCCAGTCGCTTTGGAAGCCAGGGCAGAGGAACGGGATACCCGGGGGTTCATCTCAATCACGACCATACGACCAGTGTCCGGGCAAATACCGAACTGAACATTGGAACCGCCGGTTTCAACGCCAATCTCACGCAGAACAGCCACAGAGGCATTACGCATGATCTGATATTCTTTATCAGTCAGCGTCTGGGAAGGTGCGACCGTGATCGAGTCACCGGTGTGAACTCCCATCGGGTCAAAGTTCTCGATAGAGCAGACAATGATGCAGTTGTCGTTGCGGTCGCGCACCACTTCCATCTCGTACTCTTTCCAGCCAATCAGGGATTCATCGATCAGCAGCTCATTGGTGGGAGAAAGATCCAGACCCCGCTTACAGATCTCTTCAAACTCATCCTTGTTGTAGGCAATACCTCCACCGGAACCACCCATGGTGAAAGAAGGACGGATGATACAGGGAAAGCCTACCTGATCCAGCACAGCCTGAGCTTCTTCCATGGTATGCGCAATACCGGATCGGGGTGTTTCCAGACCAATGTTCTTCATTGCTGTGTCGAACATTTCACGGTCTTCAGCCTTATCGATAGCATCCCGGCTGGCACCGATCATCTGGACGTTATATTTTTCCAGAACTCCCTTATGGAACAAATCCAAAGCACAGTTCAGAGCGGTCTGACCACCCATAGTAGGCAGTACTGCATCCGGACGTTCTTTCTCAATGATCTTGGCGACTGTTTCCCAACGAATAGGCTCAATGTAGGTCGCGTCTGCCATGCTGGGGTCGGTCATGATGGTGGCCGGGTTAGAGTTCACCAGTATGACACGATAGCCCTCTTCTTTAAGGGCTTTACAGGCTTGGGCTCCGGAATAATCAAATTCACAGGCCTGACCAATGATGATAGGACCCGCACCCAGGATCAGGATGCTTTCAATATCTGTACGTTTCGGCATCGTTGCTCTCGTAACTTGTCTCAGGCTTGCGGAGCTCTTTGCTCACGAAAGCCTGTTGTCTGTACTGTAAGTCTCTTTTTCAAGCGACCCGATCAGGATTGGGAAGCGGCTGTATGCTCTTCCAGCAGGCTGATAAACCGGTCAAACAGCACCGCCACATCGTGTGGCCCCGGGCTGGCTTCAGGATGCCCCTGGAAACTGAAAGCGGGCCGGTCGGTCAGCTCAATCCCCTGAAGACTGCCATCAAACAAGGATTTGTGAGTGACCCGGATATGCTCAGGCAGTTTCTCTTCAGACACGGCAAAACCGTGATTTTGACTGGTAATCATCACCACACCGGAATCCAGATCCTGCACCGGATGGTTGGCTCCGTGGTGACCAAACTTCATCTTCATGGTGCTTGCACCACTGGCCAGACCCAGCAGCTGATGACCCAAACAGATACCAAAGACCGGGATACGGGTTTCCAGAATATCCTGAATGGCCCTGATGGCATAATCACATGGCTCCGGATCGCCAGGACCGTTGGACAGGAAAACACCGTCCGGATTCATGGCCAGAACCTCTTCGGCAGAAGTCACTGCGGGCACTACCGTCAAACGGCAGCCACGCTGGGCCAGCATTCTGAGAATGTTGCGCTTCACACCAAAGTCATAAGCCACGACATGGAAAGGCTGCTCGTCAACAGACTGGTGATCATCAGACTCCAGAGCCCAGACGCCTTCTTTCCATTCGTAAGGTTCGGAAACCGTGACCTCCTTAGCCAGGTCCATACCTTTTAGGCCAGGGAATGCACGAGCCTTTTCCAGAGCTGCCGCTTCATCAATATGACCGTTCTCATCGGCCACCAGGATACAACCGTTCTGGGCACCCTTTTCTCGCAGGATGCGGGTCAGGCGACGGGTATCAATATCAGCGATGGCTACGATGTGATTAGTACGAAGATACTCATCAAGAGGCATTGTGTTTCGCCAGTTGCTTGCGAGAAGAGGAAGATCACGAATAACAAGGCCGGCTGCGTGAATTTCAGTAGACTCTTCGTCTACGGGAGTAATACCTGTATTACCAATATGTGGATAGGTGAGAGTGACGATTTGACGGGAATAAGAAGGATCGGTGAGTATTTCCTGATAGCCTGTCATGGCTGTATTGAAAACGACCTCACCACTGGTTTCTCCGTCGGATCCAATGGCAATGCCCCGAAAAAGACTTCCGTCTTCCAGAGCCAGTACGGCTGACTTAGTCAATGATTCCTCCCACATTCACCTCATGAAAATCATCTCATTCATGGGCAAAATGATTTTCTATACGCTCAAGGCTGTTCCACCTGCTCCCTTAAAGAGCACGCTCAAAAAAAGCGAGAGGTAAATTGAATCACCGTCTCGCTTTCTTATCCGACTTTTATCAGGGATTTCAGGGGCACGCTAACTGCCTCAATAAATCTAATGCAAATTTTTCGCATTTGAACACAATATTCGTAAAAAGACAAGATTTTCTTCTACCAGGAAACACTTGAATTCAGTGCACTCGTAAACAGGCATTTATGCATTTCGATCAGTCAAAAATCAGAATCATGTAGCAGAAAAACAATGTTAGATGAGTCACCCCCTGGAAAAGGTTACTTTTACCTGATGCGAAGTTCACCATGGAAACCAGCAACGTCAGAACCAACAATAATGCGTCGACATTATTCAAACCCAGAACAATGGTTTTGGATGTCAGAATTCCAATCAGCAACACAGCGGGAATAGTCATACCAATGGTGGCCAAGGCCGATCCCAGACAGATATTGATAGAGCGCTGAAGATTATTGGCTATTGCCGCCCTGATAGCCGCCATGCCTTCCGGAGACAGAACCAGAATCGCCACAATCATACCACCCAGATCCGAAGGCGCCCCCAGTTCATAAATCCCATAATCCACAATCACTGCCAGCTTTTTGGACAGCAATACAATGGGAACCATGTAGCAGAGCAAAAGCAGGGTATGCGACGAGACAGACAACTTCTTTTCACTCTTGCGATTATAACCCTCATTATCGCCCACAAAATAGTGCCGGTGCCTCATAGCCTGCATGCCCAGGAAAGCCAGATAGAGGACGACATTCATGACAACGAGAAAGACGATTTGCTCAAGGGAGAAAGTACCTATGGACGTTGACTCAGTAAAATTAGGCAGAATCAAACCCAACACAGAGAGAGGAATAAGAATCCCGAGAAAAGAGTTAGCGCCCTGTAAATTAAACGTCTGCTCAACATGCCTGACCCCTCCCAGAAGCAGCGACAATCCGACCAGCCCATTGAGTACAATCATCAGGACAGAAAACATCACATCCCGACCGAGTGTCGGATTATGACTACCCGTCAGCATTACGGCTGAAATCACAATAACTTCGATACTGATCACTGACAGGGTCAGTATCAGAGTGCCGTACGGCTCTCCCAGCTGTTCGGCCAAACCATCGGCATGGCGAACCACACCAAAGGAAGACCAAAGCATGACAACAAACAAAAGCAGAAACAGTCCGGCACTGACCCAGTTAGAAGAACCTGTCGTCAAAAAGTGGTTGCACAACGAATAGAACAGTATTGATGCTGCAATACCTGAACAAAGCCCAGGTTCGGATTTCAACACCAAAGGTAGTTTTATCACTGCTCAAGCTACCCGTAAAAAATATGTTTTGAAGGCTATTGATATGAGGAAAGTAGTCACTTAGCCGCATGTGAACAAATAATAGATGAGCTGAGAAAATCTCCCTAATCTTTCCCGGCTTCTTTGCCTGAAAGTCTTCTAAATTCTCCTGATGGAACTAATCACTCTCCCGAGACTCTAATATCCAGTGGACTATTAAATCCGGCAGTAAAGGAGTACACCAATGAACATTATAAACCATGCCATCAAGCTGATGGCTGCATTACCCGTAACTACGAGTTTGTGCGTCAACGCTGATAGTACAAAACAAGAAAAAGAATGCTCCCTGAACGCTACGCCGGCCGATTATGATATTGGGCGCCTCATTAAGACAGGAACCACGACAGAAGCAGTCTTTCTTTTTGCTCAAAAAGCCTCAATGATCAGTCCGTATGAGATTCACCGTTTTACCCAGCTTAACATTACTCCGGAATTCGTTGCATCGTTTCATCCTGGAGCGGCTGGTGAACCAGCTTTTATAAATGAAATCCTACAGGCAGTGTTAAGCCCCCAAACGGCGAATGGGTTCGGAGGTACATTATGATTAATAGTCACTTTCCAGCTCAGTCCGGACTTACCAATGAACTGTTAACACAAGAAAAAACCATTAAAGCAGAAAAAGGCGAACAAAATATTACTGATACCTTTGCCAGTCAGGCAAACCATAATATAAACAGAACCTTTAAGAATGATATTTGTGCAACTTCTGTCATAAACCAAGTACACACACCGGAAAGTACCCTGGAAAAACCTTTTCCTGCCCCTCCAACTAAACTAGAGCATTATTATGTTTCAACTCATGAAGGAATTACATGGCATAACAAAAAAAGAAAAGCTTATGAAAGTTCGTCCGCAGAGGCACTTCCAGAAAAGTTAAAAAGCAGTAAAGAGTCTTCTATTATCGAAAGTAGTGCTCTCCTGCAAGCTGGTTGTTTGATACCAAAGGACAAGCAATGGATATCTTTTCTTCAGGATTTTTTCAGGCAGATACCGATTCATGCATCATCTATGAATAGAATTACCTCTTTACAAAGTAAAGCTGGAAAAATTAAAGAAATCGTTTTTCTGGTAGAAGCTATCCACGGTCGGGGTTATGGAAATTTAAACCTGTATATAGAATTCTTAAGGAATTTTGTCAGACTTTCTCCTGGCACTTTACATCTGGTTCGCTTTTCTGGCTATGAACCTACTCTTAGCAACAAATTACCAAATCTTCTTTCTGGTTTACCTGCACGTGACATTGATGAATTTATCATTTATGGGGAACACAAATTATCGTCACCAGAAATAAGACCGGATAAGCTATTTGGTATTCCATACATCGTAGAAGAGACAATACCAACCCATCTTTTATCAAAAAATACACTACAAATTTACACCGTTTGGGACTCGTATAAAACATCAACAAAAGCTCCATTATTTCAAATAACTAACTATAGGTGGTTCCCTGAATCTACAAGGGAAATGCCCCTGAAAAACCTAGAAAATCATCTGCCCATTTATCCATATGAGATCAATAAAGATACGTCAACACCAGAGTTAATGAAAAGGGATATAGCTAACAGCTTAGAAAATCCAGTCACACAAGGTTATGATACTGAAAAACTAGCTCAATTTTTTACCGAATTATTGCAATCGGCCAAAGAAAATAAAATATATCTAGCCCTTTCCTATCATGCTTCGGGGATGTTAAAACATGAGTATTACAATTACACAAATGCCGCTAAAGCGTGTTTTGGCGATAAGCCTATCATTATTATTGCACCACACAGCGAGAAGATCGACCTGTCTGAAAAAGAAAAAAAAGAGCTCAGTGATACTGGTAATATAGAGTTTTCAACTAATTACTGCCTGGACTTTACTGCTGAGAAATCACTTAAAGATAAGGTCACCGTATTTGAATTTACTTTTTTACCTAAGCGACTGTTTGAGTTGATTTGTTATTTTTCCAACATCCCCATTTATGCACCGGGAGCCAGCACCGCTAATATTGCACAATGCTTAAATAAACCCTACCTTGGACTGAGCAGATGTGGTCATGAAATACCAACAACAGGCAACCCAAAACTCTTAGGCCGCTGGAAAGTAGCTAATAGTGCATTTCATTTTAATCCATTCCTTATGCAAGAGGTTAAATCGGCTCTGTTAACAATGAGCAAAGAGCAAATAGAGTTATGTGACAGAAAAATCAAACATGATCTCTGGTATACCCCTGAGAATGCCCATTTAGAACTCAATAAAATATGTAGAGTAATCACAGACGAAATCCTGAGATATACTGGGCTAATCTCAACGTTAATTCCGCACTTTTTTAATGGAACGGATACCTCAAAAATCCATGAATATACTCATCTCTCAGCTGATGATCGGCAAAGTTACTTTACCCGGTTATTAGACGAAGGTAGATTACCCGAGTTTTGCCAGTACGTCTGTGATAAATCAAATGAAATAGTGCTTGATTATATGTCTCAAACAACTAAGCCAGGAGATAGTTTTTATGAACTGGCCAGAGCATTACAACAAAAGGCATTGCATCCTGACAACAACATGATGTTGGAAGTATTAGAAAGAAATCTTCCGGATAACTGAAATCCGGCTCAGCCAAAAATACCTTGTTCAGGGGGCTTTGAATAAATCCTCTCCTTCGCACAACTTCCAGCATCTGTACCTGGCCAATGGCTTCGATAAAAACATCCAGCTTTCTGCGGTTCCGGTCAGCTGCACAGAACGAACCCATTCAGAGACAAAACTATATTTCCCTCCCAGGGGAACTAATATCTCTCCCGAAACTCTAATACCAATAGTCCTTTCTAACTTTCGTGATGAGCATGGATATTTGAGCTTTAAAACAAGGCGGCATAAGGAGTCATAGCCTTAGCTATGGTGACGATCGCCAACGCAGGATTAAGGCTCGACTCTTCAGCGCAATAGGGAGTTAGAAAGTTCGATTGGTATGAAAGGACTATTGAACCCGGCACTAAAGGAGTACGCCAATGTGCATTCCAAATTCCATCAAGCTGATATCTGCATTACTCATAACGATGAGTTTTTGTGTCAACGCTGATATTACAGAACAAGAAGAACATTGCCTGAACGACGCACTGGCCGGTTATGATATTGAGCGCCTCACAGAGGTGGGAACCACAGCAGAAGAAGTCTTTCTTTTTTCTCAAAAAGCCCCAATGGTCAGCCCGTATGACATTCACAGATTTACCCAGCGTAACATGACTCCGGAAGTCGTTGCATCGTTTCATCCCAGTGTGGCTGGTGAACCTGCTTTTATAGATAAAATTCTACAGGCAGGGTTAAGTCCCCAAAAGGCGAATAGCTACCTCGAAGCCGGCGTTGATCAGGCCAACATTTTGACCAGTTACTTCAAAAATGGAATACCTCCTGATCTTGCAAGCGCCTTATACAAAAATGGCTACTATTTCTACGCTGACTCTGACTATTCGAAGGTTTGGCTTCAAGAAACAATGGAAAAGGGGCTAACCATAGAAGATCTGCCCAGATACAAGGGACTCGCCTCAACAACCAATGAATTAAAAGAACTCTACGTTTCAAAAGTGCCTACTGATTTTCTTCATAAAGCCCTGAGTATGGATATAACCCTGAACCTGCAAGATGCAAAATCTCTTTACTTTCGTGGCATTGACCTGGACACCTACCCATCTCTAATCTCTGACGAACGGACCTGCACTGTATATCCCACAACCCGTCTTGAGTTTGAACACCTTGGTAATCTTGCTGGCTACCAGAGCAAAAAAGAGACTATTCCTCTACCAAAAGCTTTATTTTTCCGGCTTAACACAGTATTTTCTGGCAGAGATTTTTCACAAGAATTTATGCGACATTTTTCAACCGACGATCAGGAAGAGATTTTCAAGTACGTTGAAAACATAGCCAAACGTGTAAAAAACCCAACGATTTATAATTTGCTCTACCTGACAGCGGAGATTGTTTCAGAAAAGCTTCACTACGAATCAGTGGATGAAGGAGAACTGGAGCTGACTTTCCCGATAGATTGTTCAGTAGCTGAATATTGGCGAAGGGGCATTGGCGACTGTGATAAATACTCGGCATTGGGGACGGTTGTTTTTGCTCAACTGAAACAAATGTTTCCTGACGTACTGGCAAACGTTTACCTCATCAACGAAATGTTTTCGACATTAAAAAAACATTCCTGGAATACCGTCGTCATTGCAGAAGAAGATCGCCTGATATTCAGCTACATTGACATAACACAGTACGACCCCGGTAATGCCTATTTTCAACACCTTATTATTCGGTTTCTTCTACAACTGCATGATGCCATTCAGAATCTGAATGAGGCATCTGG
>NZ_JAHHPR010000215.1:0-1573 GCF_024606255.1 Endozoicomonas sp. SESOKO3 | reverse complement strand
CTCAAAATACTTCAATTTGCGATACTTTCTTACCGAATACGAGAAATATTTCTGTCCACACGATCAAAGCAATCCGGACATAACAACTGCTCCAGACACATGAATAATAGATGAGCTGAAAAAATCTCCCCAATCTTTTCCGGCTTCTTTACCTGTAACGCTCATATATTTCCCTCCCGGAGGAACCAAACACTTTCCCGGGACTCTAAAGTCATATTGACAATTGAACCCGAGTGTAAAGGATTACATCAATGAACATTAGAAATCATGCCATCAAGCCGATTGCTGTATTACTCATAACGATGAGTTTCTGTGTCAACGCTGATGTTACAGAACAAGAAGAACGTTGCATGAACGACACGCTGGCCGGTTATGATATTGAACGCCTCACAGAGGTGGGAACCACAGCAGAAGAAGTCTTTCTTTTTTCTCAGAAAGCCCCAATGGTCAGTCCGTATGAAATTCACCGTTTTACCCAGCGTAACATTACTCCGGAAGTAGTCGCATCGTTTCATCCTAAAGTGGCTAATGACCCAGCTTTTATAGATGAAATTCTAGAGGCACGGTTAAGCCCCCAAACAGCGAATAGCTACCTCGAAGTCGGCATTAATGGGGCCTTCTTTATCATCAAGTACGCCAAAAATAGAATACCCCCTGATCTTGCAGGTTCCTTATACAAAAACCTCTTCTTCGTATTCAGTGACTCTGATCAGGTCTATCTTCAAGATGCATTTAAACAGAGGCTAAAGACAGAAGACCTGTCCAGATACAAAGGACTCACCTACTCGTTCATTGAATTAAAAACTCTCTACATTTCTAAAGTGCCTGTTGACTTTATTCATGAAGCCAAGATGAAAGACATAGATCTATTCGATGCGATTTCTCTCTACTTTCGAGGCATTGACCTGGACACCTACTCGTCTTTAATCTCTGACCAACAGACCTGCACTGTATACCCCACCACTCAGCTTCATTTTGAGCACCTTGGTAACCTTGCGGGCTACCAGAGTAAAAAAGAGCCTATTGCCTTACCTAAGGCTTTGTTTTCCAAGCTTAATTCCATATTTATCCAATACGACATGTACCACTTTTCACTGGACGATCACGCGGAAATTTTCAAGTACGTTGAAAAGGCTGCCAAGGATGTAAAAAAACCAACGATCTATAATTTGCTCCACCTGACAGCAAAGATTGTTTCAGAAAAGCTTCACTACGAACTTGTGGATGACGGAGAGCTGGCACTTACCTTCCCTGAAGGTTGTTCAATTGCTGAATATTGGCGAAGGGGTATGGGTGACTGTGATAAATATATGGCATTGGGGGTGGTTGTTTTTGCTCAACTTAAACAACTGTTTCCTGACGTATTGGCAAATGTTTATCTAACCAAGGAATTGTTTTCGAAATACCCGGGGCATACATGGAATACCGTCGTCATCGCTGAAGAAGACCGCCTGATTTTCACCCACATTGACATAACAGACTCCGACCCCGACAATGCCTATTTTCTACACCTTATTCTTCGGTTTCTTCTACAACTGCATGATGCCATTCAGAATCTGAATGAGGCATCTGG
>NZ_JAHHPR010000214.1:0-1822 GCF_024606255.1 Endozoicomonas sp. SESOKO3 | reverse complement strand
TGCATTGTTGGGCAACCCGTCATACAGCACGGACACAAACGACTATGTTGCACCGTTACCGCCGCTGGAGCCGGAAGACAGGCGATGGGTGAAAGTGCCTGTATGACGAGTGGTTGTTGGAACCTGCTGACCAGATGATGCCGTTGGCTGGCTTTGTTGGCCACTTTGTTGTTTGTTTTGTCCGGAGAGCATCGTAGTAGTGAACGCAAACGGCTGATGCTGACTTGCCACCCGTTGACCCACCGGGTTAAACAGCGATGAACCGGGGTTCCAATAGCTTTTCATAAGCAAGCCAACAGCGATAAAGGCTTCTACAGGTACCCATGAATAAGGTTTGGCACTCAGAGCAGCATCATGCGTGGTCATAAACAGTTCGTAGGCAACCAGCAGAGGAGTGGTGCAAATCAATTGCCACGAAATCGACTCGATAAAGGTTGCTTCTACCCAATAACCACCTGATCTGTGTGGTTTGTGATAAGGCGGCCCAATTGATTGTGCATAGTCGTTTGTGTCTGCGATGTCTGAAGGGATGCCCAACACCGAATTCAGGTCGCGCTTAATAAAAAAGCTCTGGTGTGACTGTTTGTGCTCGACTACAAAACGTCTTGCCAACAGCTCGGCCTGGCAGATGACAGATGACATCAAAAGCACCAACAGCAATGCCGGAGAGGGCACTTGCTTCACTGTTATACCTATGAATTCCAGTCTGCAAAGATGAAGGATAAACACGGAAAACTCTAGATCAAGAAAGTGATAGTTCAAGAAAACAAGCGTGTTTTTCTGTCAAAAACCAAAGGTTACACCGGTTAAAAAAAGCCTGCTGTTGGGCATGTTACCCGGCCACTATCTTTCACAGCTTTCTTCGCTTGTTTCATCCCTTGTAAGGGCTGCAGCTGCACCCATTGAGTTTAGCGTTTTACGGCTATTTGTTGAGTTGATACCAATGCCTTGAGTGTCAGGAAAATCATTGAGGGGTTCGGCAGGGGGATCATTAAATGCGTTGAAACCATCAGGGAAATAGATAGAAGTATCAATCGTGCCGAAACCATCAGGGAGATAAATAGAAGGATCAATCGTACCGAAATCAGAAACATGATCAATAGGGGGGTCAATCAATGTGTCGAGATAAGTCGTTATAAAGTCGTCTTGATCGTGGTGTTGTTCATATTGAAGCTCAGGTGGACAAGCATCATGAAGAGTGTGGCCTGTCGAATTACCTGCGGAATTCAACGGCCATTCAGCTGACTCTCTGTTGGATAAATGTCGGAATCTACAAACACCATTGCAGAGATGGACGAAACAATTCAGACCCAATGTATGTTGGTGTTGTTCAGAATCTTCATTACTGCCACCAGAGCCGGAATACAGGGAACCAGTGTAAGAGCCTATACGGTTGGAGGTAGCCTGTGGGACTTGCTGAACGGATGATCCTGATGGCTGATTTTGTTTCATATTTCCAGAGCCAATCATCGCAGTGGTGATCGTAAACGGGTAATCCTGACTCGACTTCAGTGGTTCCAACGGTTTAAACAGCAATGAATCGGGGTGCCAATAGCTTTTCAAAAGCCATCCGACAGCGACAAACGCTTCTACAGGTATCCATGAATAAGGTTTGCCACTCAGGGCGGCGTCATTGCTGGTCATAACCAGTTCGTAAGCAACCGGAAAATGGGTAGCGTAAAGCAATTGCCACGAGATTGACTCAATAAAGGACGTTTTTAACCTGTAACTGACAAGTCTGTGTGATTTATTATCAGGCGGCGATATCGGTGCAACATAGTCGTTTGTGTCCGTGCTGTATGACGGGTTGCCCAACAATGCA
>NZ_JAHHPR010000213.1:0-2788 GCF_024606255.1 Endozoicomonas sp. SESOKO3 | reverse complement strand
GTCTGATATCTGGAGCGCTACAAGCTTCAACGAACTGCGTCGTGATGGTATGGCGGCAGCTCGTCACAACATGCTGAACCCTGATTCCGAAAAGCAGGCAGGCTGGGTCGAAGTGCAACTGTCTGGTCGCAAGGGGCCGGTTGTTGCTGCCTCTGACTACATGAAGATTTACGCTGACCAGATTCGTGAATTCGTACCAGGCACGTTCATCGCCCTGGGTACCGATGGCTTTGGTCGTTCCGATACCCGCGAAAAGTTGCGTGAGTTCTTTGAAGTGGATCGATACTTCGTTGTTATTGCTGCCCTCTACGGTCTGGTAAAAGACGGTGAACTGGAAGTGTCTGTGCTGAAAGACGCGATGAAAAAGTTCAACATCGACGGCGATAAAGCTAACCCACTGTACTGCTGATTTCATAAGGTTATCCCGAATGAGCGATGAAATAATCAAGATCCCCGATATCGGCAGTGGCAGTGCAGAGGTTATTGAAATCTGCGTTGCACCTGGTGATGCCGTTTCTGCCGATGACTCCCTGATTGTTCTGGAATCAGACAAGGCATCAATGGAAGTGCCAGCACCACGTGACGGCAAGATCTCCGAGATCCTGCTGAAGGTAGGCGACAGTGTGTCTGAAGGTGATGACATGCTGAAAATGGCGGCAACCGCCGCAGTCCGTGAAGGCTCTGATGCTGCCGTCGAAGCAGCGCCAGAGCCCGCTGCACAGCCAGCGCCTGCGCTACAATCAGAGTCTGCTACCCCTCCGGCAGCGCCTGCAGCCAGCAGCATTCAGGAAGTGACTGTTCCCGATATTGGTGCAGAAGACGTTCCGGTCATCGAAATCTGTGTAGCCGTTGGTGATGAGATTTCTGAAGAAGATTCTCTGATTGTTCTCGAATCTGACAAAGCGAGCATGGACGTACCTTCTCCTTTTGCCGGTGTTGTCAAAGAGATCTGTGTTAAAGAAGGTGACAAGCTGAGTCAGGGCGACCTGGTGGTAAAAGTTGAAACCACCACTGGTGCTGCTCCCGTTCCGGCACTTCAGACTGAAGTGCCTCAGACAGCCGCTCCAGCTCCAGCTGTCGCACCGGTTCCCGTAGCTACGCCTGCTGCAGGTGGTATTAATGAAGTGACGGTACCTGACATTGGTGCCGAAAACGTTCCCGTCATCGAAATTTGTGTAGCTGAGGGTGATGAAGTTGCTGAAGAAGATTCCCTGATTGTTCTGGAATCTGACAAAGCGAGTATGGACGTACCCTCTCCTTTTGCCGGTGTTATCAAAGAGATCTGCGTCAAAGAAGGTGACAAGCTGAGTCAGGGCAACCTGATTGTCAGGATTGAGACTCAGGGCGGTGTTGCAGCACCCGCTCCGACTGCTCCCGTGCCACAGGCTTCCGCGCCAGTCGCACCGACTCCTGCGACGGACAAGGCGCCAGCACCCGCCGCTGGGGCTTCTGGTCACAAACTGGTCGAGCTGGAAAAAGTCAATCGCAATTTCCACGCAGGTCCAGCGGTTCGGAGGCTTGCCCGTGAATTTGGTGTTACCCTTGAACGGGTAAAAGGCACAGGCCCGCGCAGCCGTATCCTGAAAGAAGATGTTCAGGCTTACGTTAAAGCTAAGCTGGCTGAAGCTGACAAGCCTCAGGTAGCGGCCGCCACAGGTGGTGGCGGCATTCCACCGGTGCCTGCCCAGGATTACGCCAAATGGGGTGAAATCGAAGAAGTAGCTCTGAATCGTCTGCGCAAGGTCGCGGCTCAGAACTTCCAGCGCTCCTGGTTGAACGTGCCTCACGTTACTCAGTTTGATGAAGCCGATATTACTGAACTGGAAGCTTTCCGTAAGGCTAACAAGGTGCTGGCGGAAGCCCGGGGCACCAAGCTGACTCCACTGCCTTTCTTCCTCAAGGCTGTGGCTTACGTACTCAAAGAGATGCCTGTATTTTGCTCTTCTCTCAGTGAAGACGGCGAGTCGGTTATCTACAAGAAGTACATCAACATTGGTGTCGCAGTGGACACTCCTGACGGCCTTCTGGTTCCTGTCATCAAGAATGTTGACCAGAAAGGTATCTGGGATCTTTCAAGAGAGTGCATCGAGCTGGCTGGCAAGGCCCGCGACAAGAAATTGAAACCAGCCGAAATGCAGGGTGGCTGCTTTACCATCTCCAGCCTGGGTTCTGTCGGTGGTACGGCCTTTACCCCCATCGTGAATGCGCCCGAAGTGGCTATTCTGGGGATCTCCAAGGCTTCCATGAAACCTGTCTGGAACGGCAAGGACTTTGATGCACGTCTAATGTGTCCACTGTCACTGTCATACGATCACCGTGTGGTCAATGGTGCTGATGCCGCCCGCTTTACCACCCTGCTGGCTAATCTATTGTCAGACATTCGTCGTTTGCTTCTGTGATTTTTGGATTTCGGTAAATAAAAAAGCCCGTGGCTGTTTTGCAGTAGCGGGTTTTTTTTACTCGTTAAAACCCTTTGTGTTGAAAGAACAATAGCTTGTTTTCTTGATCTACCGATTTCTTGATCTATCTTTCCTCTCTAAAAAATAAAGACTAAACGCTACAAACTACAGACTGGAATGTAATGAAAAACTCATTCTCTTTGGCACTGATATCGCTGTTTCTTTCGTTGTCTGTCGTCTGTCAGGCCGAACCATTGACAAGAAGTTTCGTCGTTGAACTTGAACAGAATGGAGGTTCTCCAAATGGGATTTTTTCTGTAAGGTTTGGCCAACATGCATTGTTGGGCAACCCGTCATACAGCACGGACACAAACGACTATGTTGCACCG
>NZ_JAHHPR010000212.1:0-1520 GCF_024606255.1 Endozoicomonas sp. SESOKO3 | reverse complement strand
GCGCTTCTTCGCCCGGAGTGGCATGGAGCTTGATGATATTGCCAGAATGGTCGTTTACTGGATGGCACCCGAAGTTCACTCAAATCAATCTTCCACTGGCAATTCCTTACGAAATCCTCCCCTACAGAAGATTAGGTCCTTGACAGAAAACACACTCATTTTATTGATCTATCCTTGCCTTCTGTAAGTCAAAAAGTAAGGATAGAATTATTAAACAATCTCTCTTTGCAATAATGCTATTGCATTTACTGACGTTATCTGTCGCCTGTCAGGCCCAAGCGTTAACAGAACGTTTTGTAGTCGATCTTGAACAGAATGCAACTTCCCAAAACCAAGGCTTTTCTATAAAGCTTGAGCGCCGCGCGTTGCCAGTCAACTCGTCAGACATTACCGATACAAACGGCTCTGAAAAGTCAGCCTCTCTTCCTGATGACAAACGACACAGACCAGACGGTTACGAGGTAAAAACGACCACTATTGAGTCGCTTCCCTGGCAATGGTCTTACACTACTCATCTGCTAATTGCCTACGAACTGAACCTGACAACGAAGGAAACCCCTCTAAGCTCTCCTTATTCATGGGTACTTATAGAACTAGTTGTCGCTGTTGGTTGGCTTTTGAAAAGCCATTGGAACCCCGACTTCCCGTTACTTAGCCCGGCTGAACGACAAGAGGCAACATCTATGCTGACACAGGGAAATCAACCATTTGAGAGCATCACTATGATGTTGGGTTCTGGACAACAGTCACAAGGGCAGTCATCAAAATCATCCGTTCAGGACACTGCAATAGCACCACTGCACCCGGCAGGCTCTTTCAGCAGCACCTTGAATACTGACTACGGCGGCGGTAACGGTGACCCTCAACACCACCACCATACCCTGGGTTTGAATTGTTTCGTATTTCCCTGTCATGGCATTTGTCAATTCCCGCAATCGTCCATGAGCAGCGAACTCAGTGAATGGTTGCTGAACTCTTATGTAAGCTCATACCCCAATTTGCCTGATGATCATTGCTTTAGTGACATAGGTCACTGGGACATTGAACATTCCCGACAAACCTCGCCTTTCGATGTATTGGTTGATCTCCCTGCTATTCAACTCCAATACGATTCAGACCCACTATTTCCACCGCAAGCTTATGACATAGGTAGCAACCCAACCACTGACGGCAACTCTATGGGTGGGAACACCTTAGAAGGGGTCGCCTCAGACAGGGTCTCCTCAGACGGGGTCTCCTCAGACGGGGTCTCCTCAGACGGGGTCGCCTCAGACGGGGTCGCCTCAGACTCAGTGGGCTTTAGGGTGGACCGTAACACAGAAGCTGTCGAGCAAACCATCTGTGACCAGATAGTGATCGCAGAAGATGGCCAGCTGCGGCCATCCGACATGATCTGCAAGAGTTCTGTAACCTTATCGGCTCGTGTAAGAAGAACAGCCCGCGACACCAGGAAACGAACCTGTGACGTGGCCGTGGTCACCAACGGTGGTCGGCAGCGAATATGCGGAAGAGTCTTCAAG
>NZ_JAHHPR010000021.1:0-1217 GCF_024606255.1 Endozoicomonas sp. SESOKO3 | reverse complement strand
CAACATCAGACTGAAAAGCACAGACCATAAAGCGCGATAATGGAACACCTGACCTAACCCATTTCCTGACAAATCCTGAAAGCATAGGACAGTAAACCGGCAGGTGCAGAGTAAAACAATTAATTTACAACGTCAGCCCCCTTATCGGCCCCTTTAATTGCCGAAATTGTTGACTGAAATACATCACTTTAATAATCAATCCCAGCTAGCCTCCAGACCCTGAACTGAAAAAGTAGTCGGTGTACCCCAGCTGGTAGAACCAAAGCCATCATCACTATCTGAGGAGTCCCAAATGAAGCTGGGATTGGGGGAAAATAAAGTCTCCCTGTTTTCTTTTTGATGGATTGTTGCGGTGTAAGTGGCTGCTCTGGCTCTTCTGGCCGCTTCTTCCCGCTCCCTTAGCTCTTGCTCTCTTAGCTCTTGCTCCCTTTCGCGCCGTATTTTATCTTCTCTTGTCAAGATATATTCTTCTTGCCTCAAATAACCGTAAAGCTCTGTCAGCGACCACTGCATGTAGAGATCATTCAGATCCATGTTACAGCAAAAGGGATTCAAAACCCCGGCATTGATCAGTACATTTTTCCAAACCTTTTGATCAAACCCTTGGATGATCTCTCTGACCTGCTCCCTGTCCGTTACGGTGGGTTTCCAGTCCCTTCCTTTCGGATCTTTCCGCCAGGGTTTGTTGAGTGCCCGGCCTAACTTCCTTTGCAGCTTATCCTCTTGCAAGCGTTCCAGCCTTCGCGATTTCGTTTTATATGCATCAATTACCCAATATACCAACACGGCCACCATGGCTATGCCCTCTGCGGCTATCAGAATGCCTAACACACGTTTAAGCCAGCGTTCCCGTTCATCAAGATCCGAGGGATGATGCCCGACAGGCTTTTGAACGGGCGCTGGCGGAGTGGCAAGGACCGGCTTTTCACCATTCAGAATTCTGCGAATTTGCTGGTACCACTCATCACCATAATCTTCACGATCTGCGGCTTTCATAAACAGGGCGGAGAGGCCTTCCTGATAGTGACGATGCTTGCTGTCTGTATGCCAAAGGGTGGGATGATTGTTAAAGGCTTCAGTCAGCTTGGACAGGTAAAGAATAAATGCAGGGTCTCTGGCAATCTCCGGGTTCTGCTTTTGCTTCTCTACCTTAAAACTAAATGAACGAAGCGCCTTGCCACGGAGAAAAAGCTCCTGCATTTCTAACAGAATAAAGC
>NZ_JAHHPR010000211.1:0-2551 GCF_024606255.1 Endozoicomonas sp. SESOKO3 | reverse complement strand
TGTTTTAATCCAGTTCTTTAACAAATTATCAGACAATTCGTGTGGGCGCTTATGCGAATGGCATCGGTCAACAGAGCTTTGCTCTGAAATGATTTAAATGCTGATCAAGCAAGCGAACATACTCGTTGATTCTACTGTCTTCACAGACAGTTCAATAAATGTGACGTTTAATTGCAAGATTGAGCAGTTGGCTTGTTCTTCGGAACGGCTGACAAAACGATTTAAACTGAAGAGTTTGATCATGGCTCAGATTGAACGCTGGCGGCAGGCCTAACACATGCAAGTCGAGCGGTAACATTTCCAGCTTGCTGGAAGATGACGAGCGGCGGACGGGTGCGTAACACGTAGGAATCTGCCCGGTAGTGGGGGATAGCCCGGAGAAATCCGGATTAATACCGCATACGCCTCAAGAGGGAAAGCAGGGGATCTTCGGACCTTGCGCTATCGGATGAGCCTGCGTCGGATTAGCTGGTTGGTGGGGTAATGGCCTACCAAGGCGACGATCCGTAGCTGGTCTGAGAGGATGATCAGCCACACTGGGACTGAGACACGGCCCAGACTCCTACGGGAGGCAGCAGTGGGGAATATTGCACAATGGGCGCAAGCCTGATGCAGCCATGCCGCGTGTGTGAAGAAGGCCCTAGGGTTGTAAAGCACTTTCAGCGAGGAGGAAAGGGTGTAGGTTAATACCCTGCATCTGTGACGTTACTCGCAGAAGAAGCACCGGCTAACTCCGTGCCAGCAGCCGCGGTAATACGGAGGGTGCGAGCGTTAATCGGAATTACTGGGCGTAAAGCGTGCGTAGGCGGCCTGTTAAGTTGGATGTGAAAGCCCCGGGCTTAACCTGGGAACGGCATCCAAAACTGGCAAGCTGGAGTGCGGAAGAGGAGTGTGGAATTTCCTGTGTAGCGGTGAAATGCGTAGATATAGGAAGGAACACCAGTGGCGAAGGCGACACTCTGGTCTGACACTGACGCTGAGGTACGAAAGCGTGGGGAGCAAACAGGATTAGATACCCTGGTAGTCCACGCCGTAAACGATGTCTACTAGTCGTCGGGGATCTTGTATGCCTGGTGACGCAGCTAACGCGATAAGTAGACCGCCTGGGGAGTACGGCCGCAAGGTTAAAACTCAAATGAATTGACGGGGGCCCGCACAAGCGGTGGAGCATGTGGTTTAATTCGAAGCAACGCGAAGAACCTTACCTGGCCTTGACATCCTGCGAACCTTTTAGAGATAGAGGGGTGCCTTCGGGAACGCAGTGACAGGTGCTGCATGGCTGTCGTCAGCTCGTGTCGTGAGATGTTGGGTTAAGTCCCGCAACGAGCGCAACCCTTATCCTCAGTTACCAGCACTTCGGGTGGGCACTCTGGGGAGACTGCCGGTGACAAACCGGAGGAAGGTGGGGACGACGTCAAGTCATCATGGCCCTTACGGCCAGGGCTACACACGTGCTACAATGGTGCATACAGACGGTTGCCAAGCCGCGAGGTGGAGCTAATCTGAGAAAGTGCATCGTAGTCCGGATTGGAGTCTGCAACTCGACTCCATGAAGTCGGAATCGCTAGTAATCGTGAATCAGAATGTCACGGTGAATACGTTCCCGGGCCTTGTACACACCGCCCGTCACACCATGGGAGTGGGTTGCTCCAGAAGTAGTTAGTCTAACCGCAAGGAGGACGATTACCACGGAGTGATTCATGACTGGGGTGAAGTCGTAACAAGGTAGCCCTAGGGGAACCTGGGGCTGGATCACCTCCTTAAACGACGACCGACCTTCCATAAGCGTTCACACGAATTGTTTGATGATCAGTTGACAGTGGTCAGTGACCAGTTGTCAGTTGGTCGTTTTGTTCTTTAAAAAAGTGTGTTTAATGAATCGGTTGTTTTGGCGATGCGCTGAACCAGCAAGATTGGGTCTGTAGCTCAGTTGGTTAGAGCGCACCCCTGATAAGGGTGAGGTCGGCAGTTCGAGTCTGCCCAGACCCACCAATCGTGATTCGGAATAAGGGGCTATAGCTCAGCTGGGAGAGCGCCTGCTTTGCACGCAGGAGGTCAGCGGTTCGATCCCGCTTAGCTCCACCATTATCCGAACGACCCATTCATTAAGCATATTTTGCTTCATTATCCCTTTTCTTCGATAGAAACCGGGTAATGCGATCTTTAACAATGTGGAATCCAAACTTAAATAAGCTGAGTTGATTTAAAAGACGTTAGTCTTTTAATGAGATTCTTGCTGAGACACTCTCAAGTTATTTACCGCAAGGTAATAGCTAATGTGTATGGCGTTCAAAGAGTAATCTACGCTCATCGATCGGGGCTGATGATGTACCGGCTCGGTAGCCAGATAGTCATTTCAAGAGCTGTGTATTGAAGTTGTTGATGGTTGTTCTGGTGGGTGCAGTTATGCACAAATCGCTGAACGATGTTTCTAGCTTTGTAAGTGGAATGTTTGGCGATGTTTTCAAGTTATTTGTTTCCTTTTTTTGAAATGATCGCTTGACAACGACCGGCGCCAAGGTAAGATGAGCGCCTCGCTGAACGGCACTGA
>NZ_JAHHPR010000210.1:0-4068 GCF_024606255.1 Endozoicomonas sp. SESOKO3 | reverse complement strand
CACGACGGTCGTCAGGCGACGCTGATTGAAGGTCCGGCTGGACGGGGCAAGGATGCCATCCTGAACCTGATGATTCAAAGCGTCAAACAGCAGACTGAGCAACGGAGAGAATCCATGCCGAAGGTCTTTCCCCTGAACGCCTGTGATTGTTCCTGGGACAAAGTGTGTGAAAAGATCCAGACGGCTAAAGTGCATGGCGGCATTGTGGTCATCTCGGAAATGAATCTGATTGACAGCCAGCATCTGGAAGGAGAGTTAAACGATATTCTGGCCGGTGACGCTCATCCCGGTTTCCACCTGTTCGCCACCATCAACCCACCCGAGTACAGCGGGCGAAAACCATTATCACCGGCGCTGAAAGGGCGTTTCCGGCATTTGCCTATTCGGCAGTACAGTCCGGCAGAATTGCAAACCATTGCCGAGAAAGTGTTGCCAAAGAACCCGCAGGGGAAAATTCTGGCTGAACAGCTGACTAAGGAACATTGTCGTTTGAGGGCTTACCTGCAACGGAAAAAACTGCCGTTGCAGCCGACCAGCCTTGATTTACAGAATGTGGCCAGGGCCGTCATCCGGGGAGGCGATTTTAGCGAAAACGGACTTCATCAATGCCTCAATCAGCACTATCGGCTTTACCTGATGGCCGCAAAAACATCGCTGGAAGTACTGCCAGAGTCATCAACTCTTGTCGTGAATAACAGTGCGCTTGATTCTGGACTTTGCGAATGGTTCAACCAAACGGTATCGGGCATTGATCGTCCGTGGTTGGTACGCCGCAGTGATTTCAACAGTATCGATGAAAAACGCCATGAAATTCGTGTTAAGGCGGATCTGAATGAAGAGGAAGCCAGAACAGAAATTATCAAGAGAGTGGCTGAGGCCAGATGGCAGGCGTCGGGTCTTTCCCTGAATCCGGACGAGTCGGACGATATTCTCACCCAGGCACTTTACCGACACTGGCAGCAACGCTGGTTTGATCATGAATTTGGCCAGGTGGGCATGGACGCTAATGGCTTATTCTCCCTGACGAAAGAACAGAAACTAACGTTGAAAATGCCAGCTTCCCAACCTTATCTTCGGGAGGCTGATAAGCGCATAGAAGCATGGAACGCCCATGGCGCTAAATGGTGGACTGCGTTCTGGCATCAGATGAATGATCTGCTGAACCATTGGGTTGACGAGTCTGGAGAATACACCCCACAAGTCCAAGAAAAACAGGCCATGACATTGGATTGGGAAACGAACTACGAGAACGAGGAGACGCCACAAGTTAGCGCTTATAAAATTTTTGAGACCCGGAACCATCCATCCCATATGCATCGCCAGTGGGCCAGGGATATTGATGTCTCTGCTGAGGGTAGTGTCGAACTGATCGATTTGGTAGATCAACACATTCATGGAGTCGAAAGCCTCATGCCCACCCGGCTACCAGAACATGGACAGGAGCTGACATTAGCCAGCGATCAAACGCTGGCAACCTTGGACATCTCATCGGACGATGGCCAATATGCATTGCCCAGCCTGACGGCTAACGACTACATCGTGGCCCTGCGTATAGAACCCGATTTGGCATTTACGCTGATCAGGGATCGATATACCGGGCTTCACACACTGTCTGTTCCGGCAGCTGACGCTGAACAGAGTATTCGGTGTGTTTATGTCCTGGAAACCAGAAAACCGGGCAAAAAAACGCCTGCTAAAGAAGCCCGGCCAAAACGATCAACGCATCCTGACACCCGTTGTTCAGAAGGTATGAAAACAGTTTTGAACAGCCTGTTTGACAACATTGCCGAACAACCATCATCCAAAGTACGGAGGTTTTTGCGGGCCTTAAAAAAGGCGCGAGGCACGACGCAACGAATTGAGACGATCACGAACTATTGCCGGAAGTTCACCGGCAAGGCTAAACCAGAGAAGCATAAGAATTTCTTCAAATTCCTCGTAACACAAAGGCAAGGGAGCTGTCGCCATCGCGTGCCTGTTTTCATTGCTTTTTGTCGTTATTTCGGGATTTCATGTCGGCAAATTGATAACGCTGGACACTGCTTTGCCGAGTATTCTGTGGATGGAGGCCAAACCTGGGAGTCAGTAGATTTGGACGGAGCACCAGTACGGAAAACAGAAATTACACCCGAATTCCAGCCTACCAAAATGGTCAGTGCTTCCAGTACTGAGACGAGAAAGATTAAGACTCTCCTGAAAGGGGCTGATTCATTACAACAGCAAACCCTGGCCAAAGCCTGTGATGTGAGTCCTGAGGAACTGAAAAAAGCCCTTGAGACAAATAGCGCATTGCCGGAAACCCATTTAAGTATTGCCGAAATGGTAAGGAACCTTTGGCTGCAAAAAGATTTAACCAGTTTTGCCATGGGTGTCTCAATCATAGAGTTGCTGGAGACAAAAGCATTGGGCAAGGATGTGATGGCATTGGTCGGCGCTGTAATCATTGAAGACGATTGTCGTATTGTTAAACCCATGTCAGAGGCAGTAAGAAAAATATTATACGAAAGTGACGAAGATCGGGTCACAGAACAGCTCAAGTTACTCCATTCAAAACTGGTTGTTGAGGCCGGAGCAAGCCCTCTCGAGTGGTTGCGCTCAATGCAAAATATACTTAAATACCGTAACTTAGCCATACCTTCGGTTATTCACTTTGCCATTGAAGCTCTGGAATCGGGTTGGCTGGATCCACTGGCGACCTACAAGAGCCACATTATGGAGGCTGATGAACATCATAGTCTATTGGTGCGTCTGACCCGTGTCGATGAACTGAAGGATAAAGCCGCCCATTGTCTGAAAAAATGGTACAGGGAATTCTTCTCCAAAGAAAAAAATAGCCAGGTGTGGCAGTTGGCGTATAAAGACTTCCAAAAGAGAAAAGGCGACACTTTGTTCGTCACTCATGGTCATGATGGGTTTTCGTCATTCCTTGAAGGTAGTATGACCATCTCATCTATACAGAACACCTGGACGGACCAACCCGGAGGCATTCCGAATATAGAACGAATGCTGGTGCATCAACCTGCGTTTCCAAAGTTAAACTCGGGCAAAGCGAACCAGCGTCCGGTGATTATCCTGGGGCAACCTTCCTGGCGCCACACAGCGTTTAATGAAAAGGTCGAAGCCCTGTATCAACGAAAAGTTGAGAGCAGCCCGCACTTACAGTATTTATTGGAAAAAAGCGAACAATATAACAAGGCTGTAGATGAACTTCACTGCGCCCTGGATGATCTGAAGAGTGAGTTCCATCATACAATCTATGGAAAATCAATGCGTTCCAATCAGGAATATCAAGCTCAGCAGACAGACTATGAGAACAAAAAGCTTGATATTGAAAACGAGCACAGAGCCATTTTAAAACCCCTTAAATTGTCACGGGAGGATACAAAGCCTTTGCATAATTTAAGAGACAGATGCAGGCAAGCGATTCGGCAGGCCTTCAGTCATTACCTGTATGAAGTGACACACTCTAAAGCCGGTCACTTAACCTTCTGTTGGGCCAGAGCTACCATCGGGGAGGACACGAGCATTAAAAACAACTATGGCGCTCATAATCCATCCTCGCCAGAAGAACTGTATGCCATGATATCCGAAATTGATACCTCTAGTGATTTTGAGAAGTCTGTTGACAATGTTTTCTTGCAGCAGACACTCAACGTCAGTAACGCTCTGGTACTCAAATCCGATGAGCTGACAAAAATTGCCGGAGAATTTTTGAGCAGCGTGAATTTGAATTCGATTTATGAATCATTGGACGCTTAATAACCGTTTGCTCATGATGAGCTTTCCGGGCCGCTGATGTCGACCACTGGTTACGGGTAACCATCCAAATAGAACTTTTCTTCTGTCTTAAGGTCGAATCATTAAACAATTTCAGTAACGTCCTCCGCATGACAGAAGGGAGATTAGCTATGGATGGTCTGATTGGCAGAAAAATAAACGAACCCGCTCCTGATACTGGCGCGCCAGCCAACAGAGCAAAGCAAGATGCACCGTCAAACATTGCAGAGGTCTCTGATGTCATTCCCAAACTCAGTTCATTGTCAATTGCGGTTACTGTGCCTGACAAGA
>NZ_JAHHPR010000209.1:0-7282 GCF_024606255.1 Endozoicomonas sp. SESOKO3 | reverse complement strand
CCTGTTGACCGGAGGAAAACCAGCCACCCCCTCTACAGCACCCGATGGCCTCTTTATTGAACCCACCATTTTTTCAGATTGCCGCGATGACATGACCATTGCCCGCGAGGAAATCTTCGGCCCCGTTATGGCGGTATTCACCTTTGAAGATGAAGCAGAAGTCATTGCCCGTGCCAACGACACCGAACTGGGCCTCGCAGCTGGAGTCTTTACTCAGGACATCACCCGCGCTCACCGTGTTATTCACCAGCTTCAGGCCGGCATCTGCTGGATCAATTACTACGGAGCCTCGCCGGCTGAAATGCCAGTAGGTGGTTATAAGCAGTCCGGCACGGGTCGTGAAAATGGTGTTGAAACGCTGAAGCATTACACTCAGGTCAAAGCAGTGTATATGGGTATGAAGCCTCTGGAGAGTCCTTTCTAACTCTGCATTCAAGGAGCACGACCATGACAAAGTATGATTATGTCATTGTCGGGGCCGGTTCTGCCGGGTGCGTTCTGGCCAATCGTCTGACGGAAGATGTCAATAATCAGGTTCTGCTGATTGAAACCGGCGGGAGTGACAAGAGCATTGTTATTCAAATGCCAACGGCACTGTCCATTCCCATGAATACCGAAAAGTATGCCTGGCAGTTTACAAGCCGACCCGAGCCTTTTTTGGACAACCGTCGTATGCACTGCCCCCGGGGTAAGGTGCTGGGGGGCTCTTCTTCCATCAATGGCATGGTCTACGTTCGGGGCCACGCCAAAGATTTTGATGAATGGCATCAGCACGGAGCTACTGACTGGGATTATCGTCACTGCCTGCCGTATTTTCGTAAAGCAGAAACCTGGGCTTTCGGTGGCGATGACTATCGGGGAGATAGTGGTCCATTAGCGGTTAATAATGGCAATGAAATGAAAAACCCTCTCTATTCAACCTTTATAAAGGCTGGGCTAGAAGCAGGCTACATGGAGACCACTGACTACAACGGTGCTCGACAGGAAGGTTTTGGCCCCATGCATATGACCGTTAAGAACGGTATACGCTGGTCCACTGCCAATGCTTATCTTCGACCGGCCATGAAGCGAAGCCATCTGACGGTGGTGACCCATGCTCAGGTCCAGCGGGTTCTGCTGGAAGGCAAAAAGGCAACGGGTGTCGAATATAAACACAAAGGACTCATAAAAAAAGTACTGGTCAGTAAAGAAGTCATTCTTTCTGCAGGCTCTATTGGCTCACCTCATATTCTTCAATTATCAGGAATCGGCCCTCGAAAGGTATTAGAAGACGCAGGTATAGCTGTTCAGCATGAATTGCCCGGTGTAGGTGAAAATTTGCAGGACCATCTGGAGTTCTACTTCCAGTTCCGTTGCAAAAAGCCGATTACTCTTAACGGCAAACTGGACCCGCTCAATAAATTGTTTATTGCCGCTCGCTGGTTTTTCATGAAAGACGGGCTGGGTGCGACCAATCATTTTGAATCTTG
This sequence comes from Endozoicomonas sp. SESOKO3, assembly GCF_024606255.1. NCBI lineage: Bacteria > Pseudomonadati > Pseudomonadota > Gammaproteobacteria > Oceanospirillales > Endozoicomonadaceae > Endozoicomonas > Endozoicomonas sp. SESOKO3. Next base: position 5,813 of record NZ_JAHHPR010000209.1, on the reverse strand, counting down.
TGGTTTTATCCGTTCAAAAGCCGGCGTCGAGTGGCCTGATATGCAGTACCACTTCCTGCCGGCAGCCATGCGCTACGACGGCAGAAGCGCTGTTGATGGTCATGGTTTTCAGGTTCATATCGGCCACAACAAACCCAAAAGCCGTGGCTGGGTGAGAGCGGTGTCAGCCAATCCAGATGATCATCCCGGTATACAGTTCAATTATCTGTCCCACGAAGAAGACCGGGAAGGCTTCAGACAGTGTGTTCGTCTGACTCGGGAAATCATCAATCAACCAGCGTTCGATGAATATCGTGGCTCAGAAATACAACCGGGAGAAAGCGTTCAAACTGATGAAGAGATCAATAGCTTTGTCCGGGAATCTGTAGAAAGTGCCTATCATCCGTCCTGCTCCTGCAAGATGGGAATGGATGACATGGCCGTAGTCGACCCACAGACAAGAGTCAGAGGACTGGAAGGGTTGAGGGTAGTGGATTCGTCTTTATTCCCAATCATACCCAATGGAAATCTGAATGCTCCCACGATCATGGTGGCAGAGAGGGCTGCCGACCTCATTCGAGGGGCAGACACCCTGCCTCCGTCTTCTGCCCAAGTCAATATGGATACTCAATGGCGGGAAAGACAGAGAACATATTGACAATGTCAGCTTTTCTCTCGGGTTATTCGGAAGCAGGTTGCTTTCTGGTTTTTCCTATCAGGAACATAATCGGTCCCGAACAGGCATAACACAGGAAAATCAACGTCAGCACTCTGGGTGGATCAGTAAAGACAACGGCAAAAGCCAAAACCATGGCAATCATGAAAATGAAAGGCACCCGACCTTTCAGGTCCAATTTCTTGAAACTGTTGTACTGAAAGTTACTGACCATCAATACTCCGGCCAGACCTGTAATCAGAGCCCCCAGCAGTGCAATACCCAACATGTTGCCATCGATACCAAAATCACTCAGCGCCCATACCATGCCTATGACCAGTGCTGCGGCAGCAGGGCTGGCCAAACCAGTGAAGTAGCGGCTATCCGTCACTTCCAGCTGAGTATTAAAACGAGCCAGTCGCAATGCAGCACAGGCCGCATAAATGAAAGCTACCATCCAGCCTACTTTCCCCAGATCATTGAGAGCCCAACTGTAGGCCACCATCGCAGGCGCTACACCAAAGGTCACCATATCTGCCAGACTGTCGTACTCCGCACCAAACTTGCTCTGGGTATTAGTCATCCGGGCAACACGACCATCCAGCCCATCCAAAATCATGGCGACAAAGACTGAAATACAGGCTTGGGTAAAAAAACCTGCCTGAGCACTGATTATGGCGTAAAAGCCACAGAACAGGTTGCCTGTTGTAAACAGGTTGGGCAGTACATAGATGCCCTTGTGGCGAACTGTCTCCCCACCTTCGACCACTTCTTCAAAGTGCTCATCGACGGGAAACAGGCCGTCCACAGCATCTTGTTCATTTTCGGATCGTTCCGGCTTATCGGTCATTTCAACGTCTGCTCATTGACATAATGGTGAAAAACACACTCTACCATGAAAGGCCTGAATACTGGATAACCATAGCAAGTCATAGGATCGCCCATCATTACAGCAGTACCTTATTGAATCATCCAGCCAATCTGGCATTTCCTCTGCCCGCATCTATAGTAATTGAATTCTTCAACAGGTAGCGAAAGGCATTTCACGAGCTGCCTTACTTACAGCGTATTCGGGCAATTCCATGCGATCGAAAGCGAACAGTGAAAAGGTGTTTTTACGACCTGTCATGGTCCCTCTGTTCACCGGTATAATGACTTGTTGTAGCCTTCATTCGATCAAAGTAATAGCTGCTGCTCCCCTGACCGTACCGACAAACTGGATAGGCATCTGGCAAGCCCAAAAACAGTTTGTATTGACTCACCCTCTCAAGCCAAAAAAGAATAAGCAACTCATCAGCGCTGTTGTCGAAGGTGCCTGTAAAACCAGCGACGTATATCTAATAGAATCAGACTTCAACCTTGGCAAGCTGATCGACATCGCCCACTCACCAGACGTCACTTTCAGCTCAACGGTCATGGGTACTGAGCAGCAAAGCTGGTCCGCTGTGCTGTCTGCCTTATCGATTTTATCATTCCTGCACAATCCGCTTTCCTTTCTGTTTATCGCCTCGGACAACGGTTTGCCCTCTTTCCCGCAGGAACCCCATCTACCCTCTGCTCTGACACCCCAACGACTGGATCTGACAAAGACCGAAGCAAAAGCCCGCCAAAATACTGATGAAATGCCCATCAGACAGCTTCTACCTCCTGTCACTTTGCCAATACTGGTTACTATCGATGAAGACGGTTTTGTAACCCTCTTTATTGTTGAGTTAACCGCAGGGGGCTATCAAGTCAGGCAGTTCAAAACTCATGTTCACGTCACTTCCCGGAATGCTCAGGAGTTGTTTGACGAACTAAAAGAGCACAGTAATGTTTCATTGATTAATACCTCAAACTGTGTCGTATTCGATAAGCGTCTCCAATTCCAGTTAACCGATGAATCCTGTGAATCAGAGTTTTTTTCCCAAAATGAAGAAGCGGCTTTTAAAGTTGATCACTTAACTGACATTCGTTTTATAAGAGGTCGGTTACTGAAACGCACCCAATCAAGTCAAGACAACACGTGGAGAGTTATCCCCTTAAATCCCGAGGCTCCTGTTTTTGTACCTGCTGCCTTGAGAAACCTCTACCCATTTGTCGATGAGCCTCTCCGCCGGGCCTCGAGCACTGCTCCTGTCAGGCCGGGGCAGAAAAGACCGGCACAGAAAAGACCTCCGAGAACGGTTACCCAAACCTCCACTCATTCCATGCCAAAAGAAATGATCAGGAGGCAGCTTCTCTGTGATCATCAAAATGGCTGGGATATAAGATCATACTGGAGAAAAATCGTTAGCAGGCTGGAACAGGCAGGCAAATACGGTGAAGCTATTGTTTATTTAAAAGTTCTGGTTGAAACCTATCCTGCTGATTTCCACACCAAACACGCCCTGATCTGGGCACTGGTTAAATTCAACAGGATGAAAGAAGCGAATTTATTGATCTTGGGCTGGCTGAAAAACCCTGACCACGCATCAAAACGCATTGCTTCACTTAAAGCTATGACCAAGCGTCCCAAAAAATTCAAAATCTGGCAGCAAACCTATCACACCATCGGTAAAAATTTGTGAGTGATCGGACGAATTTCCTGCCCTCAATTTGTTGGGCAGATCAGTCATTGGAAGGTTCCCATCAACTGCCAACCTGATTCGCAACGCTGGCTCAATTCTGCCCATAACCTTTCAGCCCTGGCATGCAGTCGGACGGAGTTTCGGTAGAGCAGAATTTCTATGGCACCCGTCCAGTCAGGTCTTTCAGAATAGGGAACCAGCTGCCCTGACTCCAGTTCATCCTGTACGGAATAATCCGGTAACCAGGCAACCCCTTTGCCCTTAAGAGCCATTTCCTTGAGTAGATTGGTCAGAGACGATTCCATGACCGTTTGAAAGAGTACGGGAACGTCAGATGTACTCAACAGACTATTAACCTTGCGCCCCATAAAAGCATTGGGGCTGTACCTGAGAAGAGGCACAATGTCCGGATCAGCATCAGAAAACAACGGTTCTCCCCGATCATCAGACGAACAAACAGGCAATAGGCGTGTCATCCCCAGCTTCAGATATTCAAAGGGTGGCTGCATCAAGGCTTCAACATTGAATGCCAGGAGAAAGTCACAATTACCCTCCTGCAGAGCCTCTACCGCCAGATCAACATCAATACTTTCTACACGGGTTTGCAGCAGTTGCTCATCTCCACTCATCCGCTGAATCAATTCCGGTAACAAAGTCACCGACAGGGAGTGAGCTGCTGCAAAATCAATGGCCTGTCCAGAGACAACTCCTTGTAACTGCCCCAGACCCTCTTCCATTTGACGAAGCAGGTTCCTGGCCGTTATTCTGAAAAGCCGTCCCTCTGGAGTCAGTTTGATGGGTATTGTTCCTCTGTCTACCAATTCAAAACCGACTGCCTGTTCCAGAGAACGTATTCTTCGGCCAAAAGCAGGCTGCGTGATGTTTCGAAACTCAGCAGCACGGGAAAAATTTCTCAGCTCGGCCAATGCCAGAAAATCTTCCAGCCACTTGGTTTCCAGATTCATTCAGGCGCTACTCCCAGACTTCAGTTCAACTTGCCCCCGCTTCTCAAGCAGCTACTTTCTCTTCTTGCTGGCTGTGCCAGTAAACACAAGCCCTGGCCAACAGCGCTGTTGCATCAATGCACTGTTCAGGATTTGTGCTCGCAACGCCAGCAAGACCGATAGGGATTTCTGTACAGCCCAGAATAACCGCTTCAGCGCCCTGGCGAACCAGATCATCAAAAACCATTTTCATACGTTGACTGCCCCGTTCCAGCCCCCCTGCCTTGATATCATAGATGGCATCCATCATCAGTGTTTGCACCTCCTGATCAGGTATCAGACATTCACGACCATCGTTCTCTATTTGCTGCTGGTACATGACGGCTGAGACCGTAGCGCTGGTTGCCATAATACCTATTTTGCCCAGATTGTTCCTTCGGATATGTTGTTGTACACAATCCAGGATACTGATCATTGGAATCCGGGCCTGTTTTTGCAGCTTATCAAACCAGAAATGCGCAGTATTACAGGGAATCACAGCACACTGGGCACCGCCCCGCTCAAGGCTTCTCAACCCTCTCAACAAAGCCGGAAAAGGGTCCTCGGAACCTTCTAGAATGCAGGCACTGCGATCAGGAATCTGAGGAACGTTATGCACCAGCATGGGCAGATGCTCCTGATCCTTGCTGGCTTCTGTCAAAGCAATGATTTTTTGCATAAAGTCAACGGTAGCCAACGGCCCCATTCCACCCAGTACTCCTAACACAACACACTCCGTTGAATTCGTGACCGAAAGATAAGCAACAAAATTAGAAACTATGGTTCTATCATTACGATTCCCACTAAGCTTGTGAAATGCCTAAAGCGAAGGATTAATGCCGAAATGGCATGAGGAGGAGGGCAGATAAAAATATAAGGTTTTACTTATTGGAATTAACTGCTTATAACAGGAAACTATAAAATTCCAATATCAACCGAATTGATCGCTATGAAAAGAATTACAATGATTGTGGCTATGAAACAGGAAGCAGCGCCACTCATTGAGAAACTGGGTCTGACTGAAACAAACGACATAAACCCATTACTACCTTGTAAAAACTTTGCTGGTGAATACAAGAATCTGAGCATCAATCTGGTTACCAACGGTTCCGACTCTGTTCACGGTGTGGAAAATGTCGGTACCCAACCGGCAACTCTGGCAGCGTATGAAGCACTTCGCCTGTTGTCTCCGGATCTGGTCATCAATGCCGGAACCTGCGGTGCTTTTTCAGATAAGGGCTGCAAAATTGGCGACGTTTATATTGGAGAGCGCATCCGTTTCTTTGACCGTCGTATCCCCATGGGTGAGCATTACGAAGCTTATGGAGACGGTAATTTTCAGTGCCAAGTCGCGGTTGACCTGGCACGGAAACTGGGTTTACCCACCTCTATTGTTTGCACCGGCAACTCTCTCGATATGAGTCCGACCGATGAAGCCATTCTGCGTCAGGAGTCCGTGGTCAACAAAGAGATGGAAGCCGCCGCCATTGCCTGGGTAGCCTCCCATTACCAAACGCCTCTGGTTGCAGTAAAATCAGTGACAGACTTGATGGATAGCGAGCATGGCACTGCAGAAGAATTTGCTTCCAATCTTGCACTGGCCTCCGGGAACCTTCAGAAAGAAGTACTGAAACTGCTCGATTTGCT
>NZ_JAHHPR010000208.1:0-1661 GCF_024606255.1 Endozoicomonas sp. SESOKO3 | reverse complement strand
CGTCCGGACCTGTTCCGTGATGTGAAAAAAGGCATCCCGTGTCGCTCCCGCAAAAAACTGGAGTGGATGAAAGCGCGGCTTGAGAGCCATACCTTTACCAGCTATTGGCCCTGAGTGAGTTGAGATTATGCCGGAACTGGCCGTTATTGAAACCGGGCATTTTGATTGCGTCATTTGGTCAAAAGATATTCGTTCGAGTCAGCGGCGGCTGGAACGAACGCTGACGGAACGTGGCAATGCTGTGCCAACTTCTGAGGTGCGGTTTTCTCCCCCGTTATTGTTAAAACATACTACAGAGCCGGTGTTTGAATTATGCCTTGGTGAAGCGGTCTTCTTTGAAAACAAATATTACGAGATTGAGTTTCTGTTTCACCAGCCACCGGAAGAGGGAGATCCGCTGCCGTCGGTGCAACATAAGCTAAAGGTTATTGAAGAGTCTTTTCATTTCAGCCGCCGTAGCTGCTCTTTACGGGGAAGTATCAATGCGGGCAATCATGTCGGTACTTTTCAGTTTAAACTGGCCTATTCCTACCAGGGGCGGCTCATCGAACAGTCGATTGCTTTCGATATTTTGCCGGTGAAGATGGATATGCAGTCGGACTTCAGGGCAATGAACGAGGCTGTTGATGCTGTATTTCCACTGTGGCGTTTCTCATTGGCAGAAAGCACCCGTCATTCATTAAGCGCCGTTAAAAAGCCGCACTCCCAATTCCTGTTGTTGTGGTTTGCACGATTTGAATCCCTTCATAAGGAGTTGTTGGCCGGGCTGAAGCATGTGGTGAATGCACCCCATAGTCGGTTGATGGAGCATAAGCACACCGTTCCGATGAGCCGTTTGAGGGGCAGGCTATCCAGACAGCAGGAAGAGCGACTGGCGCTGGAAAAGGCCAATAAAAATTATGAGAAGTCTTTTACGCTGAGCAAAAAGCAACTCAACGTGGATACGCCGGAAAACCGTTTTATTAAAGCGGTGATTGGTCATGGCATTACCAGACTTACCCGGGTTCAACAGCTGGCGTGTCTGGCGGAATCGGGTAAAGTGCGTTTTTCCGCCAGCTTTATGAAAGAGCTGGAAAGTTGGCAGAAGGCTTTGCGGCATTTTCAGAAACAGCCATTTTTCAGGGACGTTGGGGAATACCGGGGGCTGAAGCGGGAGTCGTTGGTATTACAGCAAAAGCCTGGTTACGCGAAAGTTTATAAAATCTGGCAACAGCTTAAATGGTATCTCGAGCTTCTGGATGGGGCCGATCAACTCTCCTTGCGCAACGTGGCAGAGATGTACGAAGTCTGGTGTTTTCTGGAGATACGCAGGATTATTGTGGACCTGGGCTTTGAGGAGGTTCCGTGTGGACGGATACCTCTGTTAGGCACTGGGATCCGTGTTTCGTTGAAGGATGGGATGGCCGGAGCTTTTCATTTCAGACGGTCTGACGGGGTGAAAATCCGTTTGGCTCATGAACCGATATTCAGAAAGAAAGACGACCAGATCAGAACCTGGTTGGTGACTCAAAAACCGGATATTTTGCTCGAGGCTACCTTTCCTGACGGGGCCGGGATTATCTGGTTATTTGATGCCAAGTATCAGATTGAGACACCGGCGGATGATCAGGGAACCCGCTCAGGCCCCGACCGGGTGCCCGACGATGCCATCAATCAAATGC
>NZ_JAHHPR010000207.1:0-3131 GCF_024606255.1 Endozoicomonas sp. SESOKO3 | reverse complement strand
ACAAAATTGAACTCTGTAAAAGACTTAAGCACATTAAGCATACGGATGAGCTTACGGAAAGCCCTGACAAATTTCAGCTGGTCATCTTCGCTGATGAGGGCATCCACATCCTGAGGTGTCGGAGCAATCACCATGAGTTCCAGAACGCCCTGATTGAATAACTCTGTATACCGATCGTAAGGCTCTACAAAAATGGTGCCGTCTGCATCGGTATTGGAGAAAAGCTGGATGGCATCATCGGTATTCTTTTTCAAAGGGCGGAAACAAACAATATTGCCCTGGGACTTCAGCTCGCTCAGCGTTCGGTTAGTTCGGGAATAAGCCTGCAACAAACCATGATATTTAAGATTTTTATCGACATACAGGGTGTTGAGCTTTTTGGCGTCAAACCCGGTCAGGAACATATTCACCACCAACAGAATATCGGCACGATCCTTGTCCTGAAAAGTTTCCCTGTCCCGTTCCTTCATGCGCTTGGCGATGTCTTTGTAGTAAGCGTAAAAAGCACTGCTATCCCTTGCGCTGTGACTGGTTTTGTAGAGTGCGTTGTAATCAGCAATAAACGCTTCCAGCTTTTCCCGGCTGTGTTTGTTTTCACCGCCTTGCCTGTTCTTGTTATCAAAAGCTTCGAAGTCAGGATCTCCAATCAGCCCATTAGCGTCGGCATCATCCTCATTGGTGCCATAGGTGAAAATAGTCACAACCCGTAAATCATGCATCCCAGCTTCACGCTTGCGTCTGAACGTCTCGTAGTAGGCTATCAGGGCATCAACGCTGCTGACACACAACATGGCTGAGAACGACTTGTTGTGGGTTTTACGATGATGGTTCTCAATAATCCAATCGACATTCTTTTCTATCCTGACAGGATCATCAAATACCTCTTTGGTATTGATGCCGGTGACTTTCTCATCAAAACATTCACCAGTGCCGCTATCACTCTTCTGAACAAACTGACCCCAATACTCAATGGAAAACTTAAGAACGTTATCGTCAGCGATAGCGTTGGTAATCACGTACTTATGCAGTGCTTTTTCAAACAGGTCGTCTGTGGTGCGCTTGCCGTGTTCGTTGATAGTAGCGTTTTCTTTGAATATCGGAGTACCCGTGAAGCCGAACATTTGTGCCCCGGTGAAAAAGTTCACAATATTTTTGTGGGTATCACCAAACTGAGAACGATGGCACTCGTCAAAAATAAAGACGATGCGTTTGTCCCGTAAAGCCTCCATAGCCGCTTGATGCTTTGTTTTTTTGATAGCGGTATTGAGCTTTTGCAGGGTAGTAACAATCAGTCCGTTATCACCCGCTATTTGTCGAACCAGCGAACGAGTATTGACAGTGCCATCGACGCTGCCTTTGCTGAAATGATTAAACTCACGAGTGGTTTGATAGTCCAGATCGGCCCTGTCGACCACAAAAACCACTTTATCCACCTTCGGCAGAGCCGTAAGAATTTGAGCAGCTTTAAAGCTGGTCAGGGTTTTGCCAGAGCCAGTGGTATGCCAGATATAACCGAACTTGCGCGTGTTCTCCACACGGTCAACAATGGCCTCCACCGCATAGTACTGATAGGGGCGCAGAACCATCAGAATCTTGTCGGACTCATGGAGCACAATATATTGGCTGATCATCTTGGAAAGATGACACTTCTCCAGAAACTCATCTGCAAAAAGTTCCAGATCAGTCGTCTTGTTGTTGTCTTTATCCGTCCAGAAGAAGGTTTGCTTGAAAGATTGTTTTCGATTGTTTGCATAGTACTTGGTGTTGACACCATTGGAAATCACAAACAACTGCACATACTGGAACAAACCACTTTCTGCCCAGAAGGAGTGGCGCTGATAACGGTTAATCTGGTTAAACGCTTCCTTCAGTTCCATGCCACGGCGTTTCAGCTCGATTTGCACCAGAGGCAGGCCGTTAATCAGCAGGGTGACGTCGTAACGGTTTTTATAAGTACCCTCAACCGTGACCTGGTGAGTGACTTGATACTCATTCTGGCACCAATGCTCGGTATTCAGAAACTCCAGATAAAGCGAAGAGCCATCGTCACGGGTCAGTTGCATTTTATCCCGCAGGGTTTTGGCACGCTCAAAGACGCTGCCCTGGTCGAGATGGTTCACCACCTTCCTGAATTCGCCCTCAGTCAATTCAACCTTATTGTGTTTCTCTAACTGAGTCTTGAGATTGGCTTTTAATTCATCAATGCTGGTGATGGCGACCCGGTCATAACCGAGACCGGTCAGGCGCTTGATCAGGTTTTCTTCCAATTGCGCCTCGCTCTGGGTCGCCGCTTGAGAGTATTGTTTTTTCTTTTCGGCATTTTCCTGCTGGGCAGCAAAAGCTGCAGGAGTGTAGAATTCCACACCGACCCGTTGAATGTGGTCGAGCAAGTTGGGATTGTCAATTTGATGGTGAAAAGAAATGTCGAATAGCCAGGGCAGGTTCAGGTCATCAAGCACTCCGCTCACATCCAGCAGCAGTTTGTAAGCTTCATAACTCTTTTCCGATGTAGTCCACTCAGGACTGATATCCAGGGTCAGGTCAATATCGGAACCAGGACGATAATTACCCCTGACCCTGGAACCGTAGAGAGTAGCTTTATTCACTAAAGGAAACTGAAACAGAGCCTTGCGAATACGTAACACGTCTTCGCAAGGGAGCCCGAACTCCTTATTCATGATTCTTTAACCACTCCAGTAATGTATTTCTCAATCCCACCAAGGCTGAAAAGTAATGATCAATGATATGCCGCAAAACCTCTTCAGCCACCTCTTCGTGGTAGGTGTGAACGGTTTTAATCCGATCTTCGACCATATCCATCCACACCTTGCCATCACTGACAAGTCCTCTCTTGAACGCCTGACGAAACGCATCCCGACTGCCCATAATACCTGCAACACCCTGGTACTCATAAAAGTCCTTGACGACATTCCAGGCCAGTTCATAGTTATACTCAAACGCCTTTATCAATCCCTGCCGCTCCAACTCTGAGAGCGGCCTCCGATCCATAATCTCAAAAATGTTTTCCATCTGCTTGGTAGAACGCTGAAAATTGTCGAAGCGTTGAATCCAGCGAATATCTTCACTCATCGGGTGTCCTCATGGCTTTTTCAGGTAGAAGGCTGTTATAC
>NZ_JAHHPR010000020.1:0-1153 GCF_024606255.1 Endozoicomonas sp. SESOKO3 | reverse complement strand
GAGATAAGATACTTCGCAAGCTTCATAAGGAATAGGGTCTCTTAATGAGTTTTGGCCGACCTCCCGTGTCTACGAAACAGAGTGCCGCTGAGCCGGTGCTGGCACAACCTGAAGAGACCCTCATTGTTGCAGGCGACGGGTCACACCAAAATAGGCCTTATAGGGCAGGACTCTGAGCGTCCCCATAATCATGCCAAACACTTTTGGAAATCGAATTTCAAAACGCTTGCCATTCAAACCGTGCACAATAGCATCCACTGCCGACTCAACATCCATTAAAAAAGGCATTTTAAACGTGTTTTTATCCGTCAGGGGGGTTTTTACAAACCCCGGGTTGATCAGTTTAATATCCACACCCTGAGGTTTCAGGTCAGTGTACAACGACTCGGCCATATTGATCAGTGCCGCCTTGCTGGCACCATAAGCCGCGGCAGCAGGTAAACCACGATACCCGGCCAGTGATGCGTTGATAGCAAGGGTTCCTGACTGCCGATTCACCATCATCGGGATTAATGCGTCCAGACAATGGCAAACGCCCATCACATTTAATTCGAAGTGTTGACGCATATGGTTGGATCTGAAGTCCACGCCTGCCGTCTTGATGAATGTACCTGCATTCAATATGGCAATATCTACCTGACCAAAGCGGGTCGTAATCACCTCAGCCGCCCGCATTACTTCATCATGACGGGTCACGTCAGCGGGCAAAGGGATGATAATACCGTCCAGATCAAGCGCTTCATTCTGCAGCCGATCCAGATTGCCGAAACTACGGGCCGTCGCTATAACAGTACCACCTTGTCGGGCCATCGTTAACGCCAGCTGGCGACCGATTCCCTGACTGGCACCGGTAATCCAGATCACCTTGTTTTTCAGAGACCGGCGTTTTTTCATTGTGCGTCCTCTGAAGGGCTGGAAGATTCTGCATCCGGAATCTGCAGCTTTTCCAATGATGATGCGCTGATCAGCGAACAGTCTTTACTGAAATAAAAGTTGAGAGTGCCCAGGGTGAATCCCCATTTGCTGACATCAGCAATATTGAGAATCTGGCCATTTTCCTGCAGGAACAGCCAGTCATCAAACTTAACCCGCCAGTTAATACCCTTGATGGGTAAATTCATTTCATAGGTCCAGTTAAAGGTATTGCCCTGAC
>NZ_JAHHPR010000206.1:0-39016 GCF_024606255.1 Endozoicomonas sp. SESOKO3 | reverse complement strand
AAAATAAAAAAAGTTCCTGAACACTGGTTCAAAGTCGTAATGGTGCGGAGTTGATTACGATCCCGATTTTTCTGAGGTCGGCGTGTGCCTTGCGGGTAAGTGCAGTGATACCATCGAAGAAGCCATGCACCAGAGGCTGGCAACCAGGGCTTACGCACCAGCATAATCATTCTCATTTAGCCCTGCAATGAACGACCTCAGTAGCTGAGCGGTAAAATTGTGATCGCAAGAGGAGCCCAACATTTCAGTGATGATGACTGGCTCAAAACTGAGAACCTGGGCATCACAACAGGCTTTCATTTAGTGAGCTACTTATTCAGAAGAAGATGTGGAACAACGACAGTACTCCAGTCAATTTCCAACCATTCTCTCGGTATATCTTGTGAAGTTGCATTCCCACGAGTAGCTTGATTTGTAGCCAATTGACGATCAGGCATTATCAACAACCAATGATTATGAGCATGAAGTAACATCATACAATGGCGATTTTCATGCAACGCATTAACAACTTCATCTTGATTCTGAAAAATAACATCAACACCATCTGCTCTTATCAAGCTAATCTGAAAAGGACATCCCGGAGTGGGATCACTAGAAGCTATATCAAGCATTAAAATGTTTTGGTTGATAAACGGGGCAATCAGGAAACGAATATGATTATCTTCAAGCCACATTCTATCGGGATTAGATCCATTCATTTCATTAGCCATTGATACTATAAACTCACGTTCATCACCTTCCTCGACCATTTCCTGAGCCCTGGCAGAAAAATATTCAAATACTCTCTGCGCTGTTAAATCATCTGAATTTTCAGTCATTTCAGACAAAAGCTCATACCTATTACTTCTGATCCAACTCAAAATAGCATGCCAGCCACAGTAACCATCCGTTGGCATATTATGAACCTCTAATCCAAGCTCTTTTAAATATTCACTCGTATTTTTCAGACTGTTGTAAGCATCTGACTTTTCTCTTTTGAAACTAATGGAAATTCCCGTCAGAACAACACATAAGGCTTTGGCGCCATTCAAGGCTTCTGCCGAAGTATTAGTAAATTTTCTGCACACTTCATAGACATTTTTAGCAGTAGCACCAGTACTGACACAGGCACTCTCTTCAACAAAGCTTTCCATCTGGCTGTAGGTTCTGGGAAATGTCCACACACACGCATTATTTGAGCCAATCATTCCGAAAGCGCAGTAGTCTTCCTGATTCTGTATGTCGCTGGCAGCCAGTGATTCACAGGCATTTTTCTGAAATACTGTTGATGGAAAAAAAATCATAGAGCTTTTATTTTTCTCTCCTTGCCTTCGTATACCCGACTTTTCAATATCCAGGCGTACATTGGAATCTAACTGAAAGGACTGGAGATTATTATAACTCTCATTTCCAAGAGCAATAATAATTCTAATGTACATACAACCCTCTTTGCTTCTATCTATAAATTCAAGGTTCCATCCAAATCCCTCAAGGGCATCTGAAAAATAGCTTTTACAATGTTCCTTATATTCATTGTCACCAAAACACTTAAATAACAGCACAACCTCCAAATCAGAATTTTTATTAAATAATGATTCAGCGAACTTAAATTCATTTTCTTTTTGCTCCAAATACGATGTATAAAAAAGGTGATACCACAAAGATCTGGCAATAATATATCGAGTAAAGCGTCGTTCATCAGGTTCAGAATGAAAATTATGCAGTGAAAAATTATAATCACCAGAACCCTCAGCAATAAAACCTAATTCGCGGGAAGGAATAACAAAACAAGAAAACGTTTTTTTTAAATGCTTAACAAATACTACTACTTCTTTACGACCCTCTTTAAATTCATCGTTAAAATCTTTTATAAAGTAGCTGAACTCTGAATTAAATCCATAACAGCCATCCACCATAAATTTCAAGTTAGAAGGCGCAACAACGAAAAAAAGCCGTAAATCCTGAACTGCTCTTACGTCTTGCAGATAGAATACTAATAGCCAAAAAAATAATTGCCTAAACATTCAAAACTCCTGCATTGTTATTGTCTCAGAAACTGGTGCAAAGCCTACATGTTAGACTACCGTAGGCCTTTGCAATCAAGTTTTTTACCTTGGTAAGCGCTCACCGCCTGTTAAACTATCTGTCAGATAATCCCATTTCATCGCTGACATATTCCCGAATCAGGCTTTCACTCAGGTTGTTATGCAACGGAAGGGCGGATCTTTCAGTACCAGCGAGAACTCTTCTGCAATAACGGCAAGGCTTGAGCATGCATCCTGAAGGGTGCCAGAGACAGTCTGTGTCTGGATTAAAACAAAAAATCCAGATTGTACCTTCATGGTGGCGCTATCTTTCGAAGGCTCAGAAAAGTCACTCAAACATATCGCTTGTGCATTGGAACGCCATCCAGATCAGTATCATCACTTTGCTCGCTTGCCGACGTGATACACCTTATTCAACAATCTGCACAAAGTTTTGAACCTTTTCAGAAAAATATGGACTAAGAATGAAATCGTATTTTTAAAACATTATTTCCATGCATTTATCATCAATCCACTCACAGCCTCAGCCACAACCTATAAGGGCAGATACTACCTGTCAGGAAGCTGTGAGCTCGAAAAAAACAGAGCCATTGCCCACAAATGGCTCTCTTCTAGTTGAACAAAAGTGTCTTTATCACAGAAAAACAATAAAAATCAAAACGTTAGAAAAACCAGAAGGCTATTTCTCTGCTGGCGAAAAACACCAAATATCATTAATGAAAGATTATCTGGATGGCAATACCGAACATTTTAGTGGTGATGACTGGCTCTATCTGATAATAAAACTGGGTAACAGGTTTTTTAGTAGAAAAAAACAGGAAACACTCCAAAAAGAATTCAGTACAACACACAAAATAGAGAATTTGTTTAAAAAAATTGCCAAGTTACAAGCATTGAGATGTAAAATTGAAGATATCGTTCATTATTCGCACTTAGACAGACGTTTTAGATTGTATGAAGCAGCAAAAAAAGACAAGCATTTATTCCCAGCTGGTTTTCTGGATGAAATTATTGAATTAGCAAAAAACAACCTTCCCCTGCCTCCCTGTGCAACACAAGAACTTTTATACGCAACAGCCAGCTTGGATTATGACTCACGGAATCCATTTTTCTCTGACCTCATCATTGCCTGTTACAGAAACAGTCATTTTTTACCTCCAGACATTGAAATGGGGCACAAAATCGAAAAAGAAATAAAAAAACAAATTCTAAAAGAGAGTTCAAGCAATGAGGACCTTGAAATAGAATTAATGCTATCAGATAACTCCATAATTCAGAAAGTTTGTGGCGGAAGATCCATCCAGCTCACTCTTCCTGACAACCAAACACTATACCTTAAATTTCAACGAAAAGATGAATCATGGAATGAGTTCACCCGTGAACTTAAAATGCACAATAGTTTGCACCACTTATTTTCAGATCAGGATTTCGCCAGCGAAATACCTTTAAGTAAAGGTTTATTTTCTATTTCTGCGGATATCATTAATAAAAGATTGGAAGATGAGCTCGAAATATTTGAAGGTCACATACACGGTTATTGTTTCTCAGCTTCAAAAGATTATGTTAATTATGCATGCCAATTAGACCCATCAAATTCCAAAAACCCTCATTACAGGTCCGAAGAAGGGTTAAAAAAAGCAGCTATTGATATCGGGAAGTATGCAAGATATGGACTGTCATTCGATAGCCTTATTAAATCGCAGCATACAAAAGATTTATGTGTTGCATGGTCAGGTCTGTCAAAATGGATGACTTTAGGGCAACTGAGTTCTTATCATTTTTGCAATAATGAAGCTTTTCCCGGATCAATTTGTAACTGGGTAGAAGACACTGAGCGCTCAGATTTATCCTGGTCCGGTTTGAGAGATCTTGGTGACAGCCAAATATTTGAAACTACATTGCACAGCCTGCCCCCTGAAAATGCTTTAAATGTTAAATTTTTTCCAAAAGTCGGAAACCTGTTAGCTTTTTTTAATGCGCTTATGGATAATATCGTTGCCATTGTTATTGTTTATGCTCGTGGAAAACGTTTATCCCATGAGTTTCATTACCAAAATCCTAAAGCTGTCGAAGATGTACAAAGATTCATCGGAGATATTCTTGAGCATTTTATCCGGGGATATTATGCAACCGATACAATAAGCTTACAGCAAGCTCTTGAGTTGGATAATACAGAGTTCGAAAAATGGCTACATAGAACCTCATTAGAAATAGTCTATTGGTCAGCTATGCAGCCGTATGAAATGACAGAGGATTTTTTTATTTCTAGACATGATCACAAATACCAGAACTATTTCTTACATATCAATCAGAATAAAAGACCAGATCCAGAGATAATGAAAACTTCAAACGAAATCCATAATCATTCACTTTCTCATAAAACGGCTGATGGTAGAAAATATAATTTTGGACTTGCACATATGTATGGTTTTCCCTTGCAGGCTCTTATAAAAGGGCTGTGCAAATTATCTATAAACATTCTGGAAAACAGTCACCCTCCCCATGATTCTCAATCAGTTTTGGCAGGCTGCACTAATCAATAACGATCAATTGTTGCTTGGCCGATACGGGGGATTCTCCAACCAATAGCAAATACAAAACCACCGTCACTTTAATTTGCCAAGAATCACAATTCTACTAAAGTCCATACTCTGCATTGTAAATAGACGTTATAGAATGAGAGCACTTTACTTCACGCTGTTTTTTTTCATGAAATGCTCTCTGGCAGGAGATTTTACGGAAGCCATTAGGGAAAATAATTTTAACAAAGTAAAAGAATTAATGGGCCAAGGTTATCAACTTGAATATGATCAGGATGCATTGCCCGATGCACTTTGCTTTGGATCACTGGAAATGCTTATTTTTCTGCTAAATAATGGTGCAAATCCAAATTCATTTACATCTAAAGAAACTTACAACAGCCTGACGATCTCACACATCTTGGCTGATGCTTCAACGATATCTCAAATTGTTACATTACTCAGTCACGGAGCAAGTCCTGCTCATGACTATAACTGGGAGTTTAACCATGCTATTGGTGAGAAAAAGTGGCTGCATTTGACTATTTATTATTATTGGGAGCGGATGTTAATACACAAGATACCAACACCCCCCAATAGCATTTCCGAACTCAATAGTATTTTATCATCTTTACCTTTACTGGCTATTAACTCACTTGTCACTTTTATTGAGCATCAACCTAATTTAGAAAATCTATTGTCGTTGTTTCCAAATAATCTGAAGTTTTTTTTTGATTACCTGAAATATCCCAAATAAGCTTCAGAATCAATCAGGCTCGAACAAGGCAGGTAATCGCCTCTTTGACATGAACATAAATTTTGATCTCAGCCTCCGATGAATTTTTGTGCTTCCGGATTCTGCCGACAATGACACAAAACTGAACATCCTCTGACAATGGCAGAAAATGACAGCAAAAATCTATCTCACACTCTTCATGCAGCCCTGATCCTATGGCAATCCTGACATCTCCTATACAAAACAGGCTGTCACAAAAGATTTCAATACATATCACTCGCTCATAGCCAAAAAGCATTAGCAGGGCTAACAATATTTCTGTATGATTGCGACGGGTTTGGCAGTATAAGAAAACTCTGCCAACCGATAAGGACCGGATAACAACCAGAAGTGTGCACGACCAGGAGTACCAACCCAGGATCAAAACACTCGGAGTCTGAAGGTAATAAGTCAGTCTCAAGTCATTCAGCCAGAGCCTGAGGATCTCTGGCAAACAGTGAACTTGACAACTGTCTTATATCAGAGAACTCACGAGAGCAGCTTTTTCGCTGCCCTGATGAGAGAAATATTCCGACTCAATTCGTCAACTGCATTTTTTTATTAACACATAAAGAATCAGCAGGAAGTACGGCCTTACGGACAACCCGGGGGAGCTGGCCGGTAGCAGAGAATATCTGGCCTGAAATCCAGTAGAGCAATGCGCCTTGGCTGTTCGGAAACCTTTGGCAACTGAACAGGGTTCCTTTGGCCACAAAAACACTATGCACAGTGTCAAGGCAAGAGCCAAGGTCATAGTGTGTTACTGGATTTCCGGTCTAAGTTGCAACGCCTCAGGTTATCTCCAAGTCGTAATAACTGTTAGCAGAACCCGAAGGTAACACGGAGCATGAGCACTGCAACGATACAGCCAACCTATAACTACAAGGTTGTCAGGCAGTTTGCCATCATGGCGGTGGTTTGGGCCATCGTCGGGATGGGGATGGGACTGTTCATCGCTACCCAGATGGTATTCCCTGAACTGAATCTTGATCTACCCTGGACCAGTTTTGGCAGACTGAGACCCTTACACACAAACGCCGTTATTTTTGCATTTGGAGGCTGCGTCCTTTTCGCTACCTCTTACTATGTCGTCCAAAGGACCTGTCAGGCTACCCTGGCCATGCCCGGACTGGCATCTTTCACGTTCTGGGGCTGGCAGCTGGTGATCGTTCTGGCCGCCATCACACTGCCCATGGGCATGACCTCTTCCAAGGAATACGCCGAGCTGGAATGGCCAATCGATATCCTGATTGCCATTGTCTGGGTCAGCTACGCAATTGTGTTCTTTGCCACCATCATGAAGCGAAAGGCCAAGCACATCTACGTGGCCAACTGGTTCTTCGGTGCCTTCATCATCACCGTTGCGATTCTGCACATTGTCAACAGCGCCTCTGTTCCAGTCACCCTGACCAAGTCCTATTCTGCCTACGCTGGCGCCATGGACGCCATGATTCAGTGGTGGTACGGACATAATGCGGTCGGCTTTTTCCTGACCGCCGGCTTCCTGGGCATGATGTACTACTTCGTTCCCAAGCAGGCTGAGCGTCCGGTTTACTCTTACCGTCTGTCTATCGTACATTTTTGGGCACTGATCGCCATCTACATCTGGGCGGGCCCGCACCATCTGCACTACACTGCCCTGCCCGACTGGGCCCAGAGCCTGGGTATGGTGATGTCCCTGATCCTGCTGGCACCTTCCTGGGGAGGCATGATCAACGGCATCATGACACTGTCCGGCGCATGGCACAAACTGCGTACCGACCCGATCCTGCGCTTCCTGGTGGTATCCCTGTCCTTCTATGGTATGTCGACCTTCGAAGGCCCAATGATGGCCATCAAAACCGTTAACGCTCTGTCTCACTACACTGACTGGACCATCGGTCATGTGCACTCCGGCGCATTGGGCTGGGTTGCCATGGTTTCTTTCGGCTCCCTGTACCACCTGATTCCCAAGGTTTGTGGTCGTGAACAGATGTACAGTATTGGTCTGATCAATACTCACTTCTGGCTGGCTACCATCGGCACCGTCCTTTACGTAGTGGCCATGTGGGTCAACGGCATTACCCAGGGTCTGATGTGGAGAGCTGTAAACAACGACGGCACCCTGACCTACAGTTTTCTCGAGTCCGTAACCGCCAGCCACTTTGGCTATGTTGTCCGTGCAATCGGTGGCGCCTTCTTCCTGGCAGGTGTGCTGATCATGGCTTACAACTTATACCGCACTGTCAAACTGGGCAGTGAAAACCAGCAGGAAGGTGAAGCTCAGGCGTCACCTGCACAGATGGCCTGACGGGGGAGTTCACCATGAAAAAACATGATTTAGTCGAAAAAAATCTTGGTTTGATGGTGGCGCTGATCGTAGTAGCCATCAGCTTTGGCGGCCTGGTTGAGATCGTGCCCCTGTTTTTCCAGAAAACCACCACTGAGCCGGTGGCAGGCCTTAAGCCTTACACTGCTCTTCAGCTGGAAGGTCGTGACATCTATATCCGTGAAGGCTGCGTAGGTTGTCACTCACAAATGGTGCGC
Source organism: Endozoicomonas sp. SESOKO3 (assembly GCF_024606255.1). Lineage (NCBI taxonomy): Bacteria > Pseudomonadati > Pseudomonadota > Gammaproteobacteria > Oceanospirillales > Endozoicomonadaceae > Endozoicomonas > Endozoicomonas sp. SESOKO3. The sequence goes on along the minus strand of NZ_JAHHPR010000206.1, from coordinate 31,172 downwards.
CCTCTGCGTGCTGAAGTAGAGCGTTACGGCCACTACTCTGTAGCCGGCGAGTCTGTTTACGATCATCCGTTCCTTTGGGGTTCCAAGCGAACCGGTCCGGACCTGGCCCGTGTTGGCGGTCGTTACTCTGACGAGTGGCACCGTGCTCACCTGAATAACCCGAGAGACGTTGTCCCCGAGTCCATCATGCCATCTTACCCATGGCTGAACGAAAACGTTCTGGACGGCAAACTGACCGGCAAGAAAATGGAAGTTCTGAGAGGCCTGGGCGTACCTTACACCGATGATGACATCGAAGGTGCTACAGCCGCAGTCAAGGGTCGCACTGAAATGGACGCCGTAGTGGCTTATCTGCAGTCACTGGGCACCGCACTACAGAATAAACGGTGACACTCATGGATATTAATGATCTGAGAGGACTGTCCACTGTTTTAGCCATGATTGCCTTTCTGGGGGTATGTTTCTGGGCATACAGTGGCCATAAGAAGCGGGACTTTAATGAAGCAGCATCACTGCCGTTTGCAGACGACGAAGCTCATATAAATACACGACACGCCAGTGGCTTGGCAAAGACTGAGCACGCAGACAAGGACAAAGGGGCCATACAATGATGAGTAGTTTCTGGAGTGGGTGGGTTGTCATCCTTACTCTGGCCTGCCTGGCATTTGTAATCTATGTGCTGTTTACTACCTGGAGGCAACAGCGCGAAGAGACAACAACTGAAACCACCGGGCACGCCTACGACGGTATCGAAGAGCTGGATAATCCGATGCCCAAATGGTGGCTGGCTCTGTTTGTCGGTACCATCGTATTTTCTGCCGGTTACCTGGCTCTGTATCCGGGTCTTGGTAACTGGAAGGGCTTTCTGGACTGGACCTCTACCGGTGAGTTGGAACGCCATCAGCAAAAACATGATCGTCGTTATCAGCCACTGTTTGAACAGTACGCTAATACTCCGATTGAAGAGCTGGTAAACAACCCTAAAGCCGTCAAGATGGGTGAGCGTATCTTCCTGAACAACTGCGCCCTGTGTCACGGCAGTGATGCCGCCGGTGCCTTCGGCTTCCCGAACCTGACTGATGACGACTGGCTATACGGCGGCACGGCTGACGCGATCACCACCACGATCATGGAAGGCCGTAACGGGCAGATGCCTGCCTGGGGCGCGGTGATTGGCGAGAAAGGCGTTCGTGACGTTGCTACCTTCATCCGTGCTAATGCGGGTCTGGTAGACAAAGTTGCCCCGGCCACAATGACAGCGGGCAAGAAGATTTATGACACGACTTGTGCGGTATGTCACAACGCCGACGGCAAAGGCAACCAGCTACTGGGGGCACCTGACCTGACCGATGAAGTCTGGCTATATGGTTCCAGCCAGGCTCAGGTGGAATACACCATTCGTAATGGTCGTAACGGTGTGATGCCGGCCTGGAAAGACATTCTCGGCAAGGAAAAAGTCCACCTGGTCGCTACCTACGTATTCAGTCTCGACGAAGACAACAAGGACAACGAAAAAGAGACAGATTAACTGTCTCTGATTCGCCACCTTGTCATGAAAACCACAGCTGTCTGGCTGTGGTTTTTTTTATCAGGTAAGATAACGCCGAATTACCAATAGCGTCCTGTTAAGATGCAGTTCGAAGGACCACTTCTTACATTCACGGTGAGAAGAGCCAGGTTCAATGGACGATTTATAACGACCATCAGGGCAGTGAAGTGATATGCCAGAGTCAGACCAACAGATCCAATCCAGTGGACCGGAATTAATTGACCTGTATCAAAAGCCGGACAAAATCTACACACGCAGTTTCCAGGGGTACTTTCGCAATCTCAGGCTGCTCGGGGGAGCGCTGTTGTTCCTTCTGTATTTTGGCACGGCCTGGCTTAACCTGGATGGTCGACAGGCTGTTCTGTTTGACTTGCCGGAGCGCAAGTTTCATATCTTTTCCGCTACTTTCTGGCCGCAGGACTTTATTCTGCTGTCATGGTTGTTGATTATCTGCGCTTTTGGTCTGTTTGCCATCACGGTGTTTGCCGGCCGGATCTGGTGTGGCTATACCTGCCCACAGAGTGTATTCACCTGGGTATTCATGTGGGCAGAGAAGGTCACAGAAGGTGACCGCAACCAGCGAATGCGCAGGGACAAAGCTCCGATGTCGGCAGAAAAAGTTCTGCGTAAACTGGCGAAGCATGGTATCTGGCTGGGTGTTTCTGTTGCCACTGCTATCACGTTTGTCGGTTACTTTACTCCGATTCGGGAACTGGTTCCGAATATGTTGTCTCTGGAAGTCAGCCCCTGGGCACTTTTCTGGCTGGGCTTTTTTACCTTTGCGACCTATGGTAATGCTGGCTATCTGAGAGAGATGGTCTGCCTGCACATGTGCCCTTATGCACGATTCCAGAGTGTGATGTTCGACCGGGATACTCTGGTGGTCGCTTACGATCATAAGCGCGGTGAAAACCGGGGTTCACGCAAAAAAGGTGTGAACCCCAAAAGTCAGGGTTTGGGTGACTGTATTGACTGTAGCGTCTGCGTCCAGGTCTGCCCGACCGGTATTGATATCAGGAACGGACTGCAAATCGGCTGCATTGGATGTGCGGCCTGTATCGATGCCTGCGATAACATTATGGACAAGATGGGCTACGATAAAGGCCTGATCCGCTACACCACAGACAATGAGCTTTCAGGTAAGAAGACCCATTTCCTGCGCCCGAGACTGATAGGTTACACCGTCGCCCTGCTGGCAATGATCGGACTCTTTGCAGGGAGCCTGAACAATCGCTCCGCACTGGAACTGGACATTCTCAGAGACCGCAATCAGCTTTATCGCACCACCTCCGATGGCAGCATTGAAAATACCTATATCCTCAAACTGGCCAACAAGGATCAGCGCACGCTGACCATGACCATCAGTGTCAGGGACATAGGGGATTTGAGCACCAAAGGTGATATGAGCTTTACGGTCAATGCCGGCGAAGTTGCGCAACACGTAGTTCGGCTGGTCTTGCCTGCGGGTTCTGTCCATTCCGGCAGCCGTGATATTGAATTTATAATCAGCAGTGATCAGCCGGACATTCAGCCTGTAAGTGCCGAAAGTCGATTCCTTGCTCCGCAAATCTGAAGACAGGTAGTAACGATTATGAGCCTTGTGAAGAATGAACCCGTCACCCGTTGGTACCAGGAGCCCTGGGTATGGGGAATTCTGGGAGTACTGGCGGTCACCTTTGTTTGGGGCAGTTACCGGACTTACTATGCGTTCAAGATTCAGGACAGTGTGGTGGTCGATGACTATTACAAAACAGGTAAACAGATCAATGAAGATCTTACCCGTGATCACAACGCCAATGACCTTGGAATTCGGGCCAACTTGCTGATCGACGATCTGACAGGTGAGGTTCGAATCACCGTAAACGGCAACCTCAGCGAATGGCCACAACAATTAAAGCTCAGCCTGCTTTCTCCAGTATTCGCCGACCAGGACAAAGTCATCATGGTTAACCGTTCTATCTCCGGTGACGAGTCCACCCAGATATATGTGGGTCAGATTGATGAAGCGGTCGAGGGAAAAACCTATGTCCAGTTGGAAACTCTGGACGAACTTATTCCTGAAGTCGGTTACGAAACAGGCTGGCGCCTGAATCAGCCCCTGGTGCTGAAAGCCGGTGTTGCCAGCGAGCTGCTGCCGCGCGGTAGCTCTAAACCTTGAAGCATTTTGGGCTGAGTGGATGAGTAAACATTCTGAAAATTGCTACTGTTTCCATTGTCACCTGCCTATCGAAGGGACACCCCCTTACACGGCGACGGTTGAAGGTGTTCAGCAGCCCATGTGTTGCCCGGGCTGCAAGATGGTGACTGAAGCCATCATTGCCGGCGGACTGGACAGCTATTACCAGCACCGCACCGACCCCGGTCTGCAGGCCAATACGCTCAGCCAGCGGCTGGAAGAAGAACTCCGGCTTTACGACCGGAATGATATTCAGCAGGACTTTGTGATCAGCAACGGTGAGTCCGAAAGACAGGCCAGCCTGTTGATAGAGGGCATCACCTGTGCTGCCTGTGTCTGGTTGTTGGAGAATCATATTAGTCTGATCGAAGGTGTCGAAAAAGTCTCTGTTAACCTGAGTACTCATGAAGCCCAGATCAGCTGGAATAACGCACAGACACCACTCAGCGATATTCTGATCGCCATTCATCAGATTGGTTATAAAGCCTACCCCTGGCGCGCTGATCGCCAGGAAGCCATGCTCAAGCAAGAGAACCGCGTATTCATACGACGCCTCGCCATTGCCGGTATTGGCACCATGCAGGTCATGATGTATGCCATCGCGCTCTACTCCGGAGCGATCAGTAACGACATGACGGCCCCCTATCGGGATCTGATCCGGTATGTCAGTGCTCTGGTGGCCACTCCGGTCATACTCTACTCAGCGGCACCTTTTTTCAAAGCAGCCCTGCGAGATTTCCGAACCCGCCATCTCAGCATGGATGTGCCGGTCTCCATTGCCATTGGTGGAGCCTATGTTGCCAGCCTCTGGGCAACCGTTAACGGAAGTGGTGAAGTTTATTTTGACTCGGTATCTATGTTTACTTTCTTCCTGTTGTCCGGTCGTTATCTGGAGCTTCGTGCGAGACATTCAACCTCTCGTGCAGCCCGGGCCCTAAGCAACCTGCTGCCCTCCAGCTGCCTGAAAAAAGAGGGTAAAGAGTATGTTCGAGTCCCGATCATTGATCTGAAACCCAAAGACCATGTACGGGTATTACCCGGTGATTCCATTCCCGCTGATGCTGTTATATTGCGAGGGAGTAGTAGTGTCGATGAATCCATGCTGACAGGCGAATATCTGCCAATAGCCCGCAGCATAGGCGAGTCAGTGATGGGCGGCAGTCTCAATATCGACAACGCCCTTGAGCTTGAAATCACCCATGTAGGTGAAGAAACCCGGATGTCTGCGATTCTCAAACTGCTAAAACATGCCCAACAGGACAAACCTGCCATTGCCCGACTGGCAGATCGTGTTGCCGGTTACTTTGTGGCTTCTGTTCTGGTGACAGCAACTGTCGTTTACTGGTACTGGTCGGGTGTCGTGGCAGAAGATGCGTTCTGGATCACCCTGTCCGTACTGGTAGTAACCTGCCCCTGTGCCCTCTCTCTGGCAACGCCAACAGCTCTGACGGCAGCGACAGGCTATCTGCATAAACTGGGATTCCTGGTCACCCGGGGTCATGTTCTCGAAGGTCTGGGCAAAATCACCCACATTGTTTTTGATAAAACCGGCACTTTGACCCAAGGTCGTTTAAAACTGGAAGGCACTTATCCTGTTGCTGGCTGCCATCACTCTGAGTCCAAGCTGCTTGCCATTGCCTCAGCCATTGAAGCGCATTCGGAACATCCCATTGCCAGGGCTTTTGCAGTCGCGACTGACCTCAGGGCTGAAGAAGTGGTCAGTCATACCGGTCGGGGCATCGAAGCGAGAATCGGTGCCAACCATTACAAAATGGGCCGTCCCGATTTCTGCTGTCAAACAAATATACCTGCACGCCCGAAGCAGGAAGGACAATGGCTACTCATGTCTGAGAATGACTTGCCACTGTGTTGGTTCAAACTAACTGACAGCCTCAGGCCAGAAGCGGCCCACGTCATTCGTCGGTTAAAAGATTCCGGTTTCAAGGTGACGCTGCTCAGTGGTGATCAGGAACCGGTGGTAGCATCAGTCTCCCAACAGTTAGCCATTGAACAATGGCACTCTCAGGCCAGTCCGGACGACAAACTGATGTTTATTCGCCAGCGACAGGCTGACGGCGAGCATGTTCTGATGGTGGGTGATGGCATTAATGATGTACCGGTGCTGGCCGGTGCAGACGTCTCTCTGGCTATGGGTAATGCTTCAGACCTGGCCAAGACCAGTGCCGACGCCGTACTTCTGTCCGACGACCTTGGTCGTTTGATAGACGCCTTTGATCTGGTCAGACGTACCCGCAAGATCATTCGTCAGAATCTGGCCTGGTCATTGGGTTACAATATAACCGCCCTGCCACTGGCAGCAGCAGCTATGATTGCCCCCTGGATGGCTGCGATTGGCATGGCATTAAGTTCTCTGCTGGTGGTGGGCAACGCCCTGCGACTCAACAGAGATAAAAAGCCTGCTTCCCGGGAAGAACAACTGGCAAGCCAGAATAATGGCAGTGAAAATGCGGATAACCTGCAAGTTGCTGTAAAGGTATAGTACCCCTATGGAAAGCCTGATCATTCTTATACCAATAGCCGTATTGCTGATTGCCCTTGCTGTAGGGATATTTCTATGGGCAGTAGATAATGACCAGTTTGATGATCTGGAAGGACCCGCCCACAACATTCTGTTTGACGACGACCAGCCAAAAGTCAGTCGTCCAACCAAAAAAGACTGATTGGGAACAGCTCTGAGCAGATTAACAGCCCTGAGCAGATGAACAGCCTTGAGCAGATAGATAGCTATGACGGAAGCGCCAACTCTACTAGCCGCAACCACCCTTGGCTTGCTGGGCAGCACTCACTGCATTGGCATGTGCGGAGGTATCACCTCAGCCCTCAGCCTGTCACTCAGAGGACGCTCAAAAGCTGAAACCAGCTGGTTAATGCTGACTTATCACATAGGCCGAATCAGCAGTTATGCCTTGGCGGGCCTGCTGTTTGGATTAGTGGGCTGGTTTCTCGGGGATGCCAGTGAAGCCATGCAATCCTCGCTTCGAATCATTGCTAGCGGAATGCTGATCGCCATGGGTCTTTACATCACCGGCTGGTGGAAAGGCCTGATGAAAATGGAAAAGCTGGGACAACACCTCTGGAAACACATTCAACCGCTCGCCAGCAAACTTCTGCCCATTCGCAGCACGCCTGATGCCCTGACCCTGGGTGCCTTATGGGGCTGGCTTCCCTGTGGACTGGTTTACAGCACGCTCATCTGGTCCGCCACTCAGAACAACCCGACCCAATCTGCCTTGTTAATGGCCGCTTTTGGGCTGGGCACCTTGCCCTCTGTGTTTCTGACCGGAATATTTGCAAGGCAACTGACGTCTGTTATTCAAGCCAGCATGACCCGCAACATTGCCGGCATTATGATGATTCTCTTTGGCCTTTACAGTATTCCCGGTCCACATCAGGTATGGGTCATGTCCATACTCTCAATCGGACATGGCGGCCATTCTATGTAGGTGTCTGAGCCAACAGAGCTCCAGATAGCGGTAACATTTCGCCAGTACCGTTTGGTATGACAAATAACATTATTGTGAACTGGACAAATAACAACTGATTCCGGATTTATTGAGGTGAGAACCAGCATTCTCATCTTTTAATAATCCATCTCAAAATGAATCAGAAAGCATTTTGTTTTATGCACTCTCTTCATGTCGATTTTTGAATAAACCCATCAACTTTGAAAAGAAAGTCGCTTTCTTTACCAATTAAACCGTTTGATTAGATAGCAACAATGTCGTATGAGACTTGGCCATGAGGATGCCATGATCGGCCTTTGCGATTTCTCCAGGAGTTGCTTTCCCAGACATGATAGTATCCTTCTTGATTCGGTTGTTAATGATATTATGCCGCGTATGCTGTATATCCCCATGTTAAGTTTCTCTGCACCCTTTCTCAAAGTCTGCTAAGCTGTCTTTCTCACTCATTTGACAGGAGTACAACATGAGCTTAAACGCTGAACAACCGAACGAAACAGAGCTTGACCATATTCGAGACACCCTGACGGGTATTGTCAGCTACGCCAGCAAAACCCGTGCTGAAATGCACCAAGGGTTCGCTCGTATAGACAAACGTTTTGACCAACAAGAAAAACGCTTTGCCCAAATTGACGAACGCTTTGTCAAGATTGACGAACGCTTTGACCAGCAAGAAAAACACTTTGACCAGTTCAAACAAGAAACTCGTGAACGCTTCGACAAAATAGAAGACACTCTCACCATTATCGTGAACCACCTCAAGAAATAAGCCACGCCGCCTAATAACAAAATCCAGTCGATTGTGAACCTCCCCCGTTTTAGTGGACACTCAAATCCAACTGAAACGGTAATCACGTGCCTGCTTATAAAACTGTGAAAAAAACTCTCCAATACACCAACGAATTTAAAGTGTCGGCTGTTAGAATGACCATTAGACCCAACAAAATGTTGAAGGATGTCGCTGAAGCACTCGACATTCATCCCTATATGTAGTCTCGTTGGCGCGAGGAATATTTTGAGGGACAGCTCGTGGCTGATGAGCGCAAAGTTAAGTCAACTCCAAATGATGTACATTCCGAGCAAGGCCAGCTGCGCCACGACAACTTAGCTGTAGACCTGTGTCCATTTTATCGAGGGAAGATCATTGTCTCTGGACTAATACAACTAACACTGTTAACCCTTGCCGACACTACTCAAGTGAGTTGACTCTGCTGCCCACTTAGTTTCAGGCTAAGGTCGGGTGTAAACGATCTTGCCAAGTTCTCTTTTAATACGCACATAGACAAACAGTGTCGTAAAACCCAAGGCCAACAGATATCATTCTTTTGATATCTGTTGGCCTGAAAGCCTCTGAAACAACCGAACAATGAGTGATACCAGCTGCTATGTCAGTGGCTTTAGTTAAAGAGTCTTCTCATGGCATCGAGCTTTTTATTGGTCAGAGCCATTGGTGATGCTTCAGCCTGACTTTTAGCTGTTTCCTGGCCTGTAATGCCTGAAAATGCCTGTGAATATGGACCATAACGTCGAACAGCTGGAACGTAAGGACGGACCGGCTCGTGATTTATTCGATTCAGATCAGGTGCAAGCTCAATCTTCAGCAGGCTTCGACCACTTTTTGTTGAGGGCATGGTATTGGACTTCGCTGCGCAATACCGTGACGGTTCAAATACCGGTCTGGTTGCGGCGCTGATTGTTGTTTTTACTCCGTAAGTCATAATATATCCTCTATGAAGATCTATGGTTCTGAACAGGCAACAGACATTAAAGTTCTCGGTTACCTGCGCCTTTGGACAGTCAAAGGACATTAAAGTTCATGGTTGCCCATAGAAACTTCGTAGCTTTCTGGAACAGCAAATTCGTTGCTTCGCCTCAAATGTCGAAAAGTTTCTGGTGGTGATTCGTCACGGAGCAATTTTCATCCTCAATGTTCTGCCGTCATCAATACGATGTCGCCTTGGCCAGCGCTATTATCAGCCAGGCTTCTGGTTGTCTGAGCTATCAGAGCTCATGCCCTGCTTTACCAGACATCAGAGCCCGTTTGACCTGATGAGCAATTTCTTCTGAGTTCACACCTTTGAGGAAGATGTGTGCATGAGCGAGTCCCACTGATCGTTTATGGGGTGGATTCACATAGATTCGCCATTCCAGAGAGTACCTTGACACTAACTCGCCAAGACTTTTCTTCAACAACCCGTTTGACTCTTCCTGCAAAGACTTTTCCTGCCAGTCCTTGCCGGACATAAACAACAACAGATGCACTACGTCGTCTTCCAGCCAGTAGGGATAACGGTTAAATACCAGTTGGCTTTCCAGCACACAATGACCATCACTGCACTCCAGCGCCCTTTGGTTCGATAGGTTGAAAACATTCTCCAGCACAGCCGTTTCAGGCGATATCCCACTCAGCTTCAATCGAGACAGATAGCTCAGGTAAGCCATCAGCTGGACAGGACTTCTACGGGTATCAATATAATCTGACTGAATCTCTTCCCAGGTAATCACTCCGGAATAGGTGACAACACTGAACAGCACCTTAAGCAATACAAGACTGCAAACGCCAATAACCCACAAAACGCACTCTCCCGGTTGAACCCAATATTATTGGTTGTCTAGCATAGACTGATCACAGGCTGTCGGAGCGGAAGTGAATGCTCTTTCAATGTAGTCATTGATGAGGTTGACTCATTTCCCACGCTTTCAGGCCCTCTGGGTCTCAGCGTGGGAACAAGTTTTAAACACCATTCTGATGATTTTCAGAAGGCTTGCGAAGCGCCCTGCCATCGGCTTCAGGCTTTTTGTTTGTCATAGCCAACGACTGCTTCAGCCTTTTCTTGCTGCTCCCCTCCCCCTTGAAATCGGTGCTGCTGCTTGTTGCAATAACTGATAATAATTACGCCCCGGCCCTCCCGGCTCAGCCACAAAAACATCAGGCTGCGGCCTTTGCGGCTCATCCTCATAAACAAATGAATCTTGATTTAATCCACCGACCGCCATGGCCGAATTTCGAATTATTTGATCAAGATACGGCTCGAAACGAGGTACATCTCTGCCGTCCATGCTGCTTGGATACTCGATTGCACGTCCTGCAGGCTGACATATGAAGTTAAAGCTGATTTCGTAAGGCGCACAAAGACGTTGAAAAGTTGGAATATACGCTTGGAACGGACCGAGTCTTGTCGGACTTATATAAATTGTGGGCACTACACCAGCCAGACTTCGACCACCCGATGTTGTTGTCGAACAGCTAGCGGATCCCGCTACACTAAACTGCGGCGGTTGAAATTCCACTCTGGCTGCGGCACTACTTGTTGTTGGTGTTACTCCGTAAGTCATAATATATCCTCCATGATGATCTACATTTTTTGACAGGCGACAGCCCGTTTTGAGCAGGTGGCTCAATTATTGATCCTATTGATCACCTGCTGACAGAACATACCCAATAAATCGGGACTTAAAACAATTTTCAATTTATCACGTATATCATTAAGGCTGCCTGATGGGGTGATTTTTAGCCAATCGTCGAGCAATTTAGAATTGTATTGACTCATATTTTCCAGAAATTCTTTCAGATCATAATCATCTAAATTATCAATCAGACTGTTCCAGTCAGGTGCAATAGTAATACATGGTGGGTTTGCAGAACCCAATTCACTGTAATTATAATCTTCTTCGAATTTGAATGGATGCCCACTTTCCAGGATTCCAAATCCAAGGAATGTTTTTACACTGTCCTGTTCCCCCTCCATAAATGAGTAAAATGTTTTTGCCTTTGGCTCAATGTCTGGCTCCAGTGTAAACTCCTCAAGATCTTTTACCGGGACGCCCCTAACCTCAAAATCAGCTGTATTTATCTCTTCACTGAGGCTGAAGCTACTGCCGTCCTTGTTTTCTACCTCTTCGGGGGTCAATAAAAATGACAGTGCATCTTCCTCTTCTTTTAATCGGGATAATTCTTCAAGCGCAAATCTTCCTTCCTCTAACAGCAGGTTGGTCATTTCCTTAATAAACTCAACAGGGATTTTTCCGTTTTGTTCAAAAACTTTGCCAGTGTTTGCAGCCTGATTTACATCGGTTGCATTCCGGCCTGTAAAGCTTGGGAGTGCTTCCAACCACTGACAGGTACGTTGATCAAATGAAACAGGCTGGCGCGGAGAGGATCCTGCAGGGCTGGTATTATTTGTATTAGATGCAGGCTCAACCTCAACCAAACGTCGACCGTTCGATGTTGTCGCCGGACAGTTATCGGACCCCGCTGAAGTGTTCTGCGGGGGATGAAATTCAGCTTTGGTTGCACCGCTACCTGTTGTTGGTGTTAATCCGTAAGTCATAATCTATTCTCCGTGATAATTTATAGTTATAGACAGGCAACGGACATTAAAAGTTCCCGGTTGGCTGTATGAACTCTCAGGTTTCCAGTGAAGCGAATTCCCTGCTTTGCTATAAATTGACCTTAGCCTTCTTGCAAAAACCTGTTAATGACATTCCGGTTAGCATTTCTAACCGCCTTTTTCCTGAATACACAGCCAAAGAGACAACCCGTTCCCGCGCTGGAATCCGGCGACCTGAAAGCATTGAAACCGGAATGAATTGCGCCACCTACTTATTGACACACGTCAAATACATTTGGCTTTTTAGTCTTTAAACTGTTAATAAAAAGAACCGGTCAATCGGCTGTTTACCTGGATAGTCATCAATAGCGTCCAGCCAGATGAGCGGTAACCAATTCGAGAGTTAACATGAGTACAGCCCCCGTATGGGATACAGGTCTGATCAAAAAATACGACCTCAGTGGCCCAAGATATACGTCATACCCCACTGCCGTTCAGTTTCAGGAGGGGTTTAACCCCGGGCACTATGAGTCCAGCGCCCGGAGAAGCAGTGCGACCAATAATCCCCTGTCCCTTTATATACACATACCTTTCTGCAGCCACGTTTGCTACTACTGTGGCTGCAACAAGATAGTCACCAAGCACCGTTACAAAGCCAAAGAGTACCTCGACTACCTGTTTCGCGAGATCGACATGCAAGCCAGTCTGTTCGGCCAGGATCAGAGAGTAGAGCAGCTTCATTTTGGTGGTGGCACTCCAACGTTTCTGAGCCCGGACCAGATTTCTGCGGTGATGGACAAGCTAAGGTCCGTCTTTAACTTCAGCTATCAAAGTCATGCTGACTTTTCCATTGAGCTGGACCCCCGCGAGGTGGACTGGGTCATGATGTCCCGTCTGCGTGACGAGGGCTTTAACCGTATCAGCATCGGCGTACAGGATCTTGACGAGAAGGTTCAGCAAGCCATCAATCGGGTGCAACCCGAAGAGCAGGTTCAGTCTGTTCTGGATGCCGCCAGAACGATGGCTTTCAGGTCAGTGCATATGGATTTGATCTACGGCCTGCCTCATCAGACCGTTGACGGTTTCATGAGTACCGTAAACCGTGTGATCGGGATGGCACCAGACCGACTGTCATTGTTTAACTACGCTCACCTGCCACATCGCTTCAAACCACAGAGACGAATTAACGAGGCCGACCTGCCCTCTTCTGAGGAAAAGCTGGACATTCTGCATCAGGCCACCAAAAAGCTGGTAGCGCGAGGCTATGTCTTCATCGGTATGGATCACTTTGCCCTGAACGATGACGAGCTGGCCGTCGCCCAGGAAACAGGCACCCTGCACAGAAACTTCCAGGGCTATACCACGCACAGTCACTGCGACCTGATTGCCATGGGCGTTTCCTCTATCAGTAAGGTAGGCGGTGTTTATACGCAAAACCATGTCAGCATGGAGGCTTATCAAAACTCAATCAATGAAGCCCGCCTGCCGATCTACCGTGGTTTGACCATGAATCGTGATGATGAGATTCGTCAAAGTGTCATTAACCAACTGATCTGCCATTTCAAACTGAACTTTGCTGAAGTCGAAGAACGTTATGACCTCAAGTTCAGTGACTATTTCTCTGATGCACTGGAAGCACTGAGACCCATGGCCAACGATGGGCTGGTTTCTTTGAATGGTCAGGGGATTAAAGTCGAGCCCAGGGGCAAGATGCTGATCAGAAACATCTGCATGCAGTTTGATGGTTATTTCAAACAGCAGACACAACAACGGCAGAACCTTTATTCAAAGGTGATTTAACCTTGCTCAGGTAAATTAGCCCGCAGACATAGCGGGCTGAGCACGAAAAGCGTCTAATAAGCCACTGTCAGACTGATTGACTAGAAAGATCGTGTATAACCCAGTTGAAGGCCGTCACTGATACTACGACTGGATCGAATCAACGTATAATTCATGCTCAGAGCAGATTGCTCAGACATTTCGCCATGGTAGCCCAGACTCAGATACAACCCCGTGTCGTTGATCTCCTGAAACAGATGTTCTGACTGTCCGTGCCCCTCAGTGTCATTGACTGTATATTTGGACTTTTCACTCAATACAGTCTGCTGCTGATAGCCCGCAGAGAGCTTCAGGGCTGAGGGTTTATCCCCCATTTCATTCAGTAACACAAAGTCACTGCCCAACCGGACAACCCATTGGTCAAACGATTGCCCGCGCACAGCCATTCCTTCACCAGACAGACCTTTCTCTCTGAAGCTGTCCGACTCAGAATGATGGTAAAGAAACTCAACCATTGGCGTGACGGTAAGACCATTGAGCCAGTCATTCATGTCGATGTCATAACCCAGGGCGCCGTAAGCATTCCACTCTATGCCTGAGCGATCAGCTCGCAGCCGATCACCCCCGGCCCGCTTACGCTGGCTGCTGTATTGTTTGGTAGCAACAGTCAGGGCTCCATCAAACTGCCATTGATCCCTCTGCCAAGACATGAACGGACCAAAATGTACAGATTCTACCGAGCCCGAGCCCAATTTCTGTTGGAAAACGGCTGACGTTTTACGGATACCAAACATCAGGCCGACAATGGTATTTTCAGTGGCCTGACTAAAAACCCCGGCATTCAGCCCGTAACTGTTGGCGTTCATTTCTTCCAGGCCAGGCAGTGATGAATAATGGGATTTCGAGCCATAAGTTTGCACAAAGCTGTGCCACTGACTGCCGCCATCACTCTGCAACTGCTCTGTGATGGTCTGATTGCCTGCTTTCAACGTGTATTGATCCAAACTGGCACTATTAAGAAGAAAAGCCTGACCGCTGCGGTAGAAATCCATAATCTGGCGCAGATCACTCATCTGGTTGAACAATGCCTGAGTAGCAGCCATTTCCAGATGACGTGTCGCATTTAATGTCGCCTGAGCGCTGGGGCTCGGATGATAGAGCACCTCTCCGACTTCAGGCAGGGGCTCATTAATCGTTGACTGCAATGCACGACTGGCAGCCCCTTTCTCAACCTTAATGACCATCCACTTTTCCTGAGCACCTTTTACAGCCTCATTATGTTTTTCAGACTTCTCAGAACCTTCAGGGCTTTCAGGGCTCAGCGGGATATTATCTCTGGATTCTGATCCAGATTTCTCATCATGCCCGGCTTCTCCACCATCGCCACCGCCTCCGCCACCATCATCACTTTCAAGGAGCCTGAGAGTGACTTCATAAGGCTTGTCCTCACCGGGATTAAAAAAGGATACCGGTTCAACTATTAACGGAGCAGAGTTATCGTCACTGCCGTTATCCGGACTGAACAACCATTGACCAAGCCTATAGGAGAGCCCGCCAAGCCCCGTCCCCAGAAGGGCCGTTCCTCCGGTCACAAGTAAGGCCGGATCAATAGCCAGCACGGGCACAGGCAACACAACGGCTGCCAGCAGCATGACCAATACGAATGTTGATTTGAGTAATTTTTCGGCCATAATCCTTCCCCCGGAGTACTGATTGAATTCCTTCGGGGGACTATGACTGATTATTTTCAGGATTTGACTAACAGGGTTGTTATTTCAACAAACAGATGTACACAGCCCGTTTCCTAACGAAACTTTTGCATCACTGTGTAAACGTCTTCCTGAAGGAGCCAGGCACTCAGTTCTGCTTTCCTTTCCTCCAGTCTGGCTCGCCGGCTGTCTGTCCCAGTCTCTTTACCAATAGAAGAAGCCGCGATTTGCTCAGATTGACCCAGCTCTGCAAGCTCATGGTCAATGTTCTCCAGTTCACCCAGTACAGAGAGCACTTTCTGGTTGAGCTCTTGCTGATCGTTCATTTCTGGTTCATGATCTTCACGTCTCTGTTGCCCGAGCTCATCATTCTCATAATAATCCTCAAAGCTGCTCCAACTTTCAGGCCGGGTCGGTTCGTATTGCATACCATCATCAGAATGAGCTGCATCCTCCGACAAATCTGAAGACCCCCTTAAATCACCATAATTATCCCACTCCAGGTCTGGCAATCTATCGGGCGGCACCCGCGATGACGAAGGCATCGTTGTCGTCACGGGTGAATTCGTCAGAGAGATTTCTTTAAGCTCTTCCGATATTCCAAGATAATCACTGATGATGCCTTCCAGCTCCACCCTGCACTCTTCCAGCGCCATTGTTTTTAATCCACGATACCCCAGTTCAGCAACCAAATAAGTCCGAAAGGCCATCAACTCTTTGAAGTAAGCTCTGGAGCGTTGCTGTTCTTCTTTCAGGGCCAGGTGCCAGCTCTCAGGAGCTTCTTCGCCAGCCAGCTCGGTCTCCCAGTCCCGGTCATTGTCGTCTGAATCATCAATGCGGTAAATATAATCCAGAGGATCAGTCAACAGAGTTTCAAGACCTGTGCCCGGACGGGCTTCATTTTCATCAAGGGCAATGTACTTTTTAACCACTTCCAAAATTGTCAGGGCATACTCTTCATCAGGGGTATCAGACGGCTGCATTTCAGAACTCTGTCGCACAAACTGCACTTTCAGCTCTCTGATCTGGCTGGCATAGTCCTCTGACTTTTGCTGCTCCAGCAACAGTTCACTGCGCAGTCGGTCCAGCTCCCTGTCTTCAGGATCAACGTCAACCAGCACAGCAGGATGATTCTGCATTGACATGAGACTTCGTGACAGTTCTTCGGATTCCTCCCTTAATGCTTGCAGCAAGGTTTCAGCAGCCACCAACTCTTCTGCCAACTTGTCAGTCTCTTCAGAATCCCTGCCCTTTTGCAGCTCATTGAGCGTTTTCAGAGCTTCTACCAGCTTGACTTGAGTTTCCAGAGTCCTGGTCTGACTCTCTACCTCCCGGACTTTCAGTAGATAGCTCATCTCATGCAGCTGTTCGACCTGACGTTTGATAGCGACCATTTCCTGTCCAGTCATGACCGCCATCTCCTGCCATTCAGACTTTAGCCGTGACAGGGTCTGAGCAATCTCCTCAGCCTTAGTTTGAACCGATTCATGAACCCTTTGCAGAGACCCTTCGAGGAACATCAGCTGTTCATTAATCTCATTGAGTTTATCTTTCAGCTTCGGCAATGCCTGAGCATCGGCCTGAAGTTTTTCCTCAATGGTGTCAATGCCACCCAGCAGTCTCTGTAGCTGTTTAACCTCGCCCTGTGCTTTTGCAAGCTCATCAACTACTCTTTGGCGCACTTCTTTATCAACGCCTTTCGGTTTTGATCTGAGCATTTCAAGTTCGCCGGTCAGGGAATCCAGCCTGAATTGCAGTTTAGCCCTCGACTGTTCCACCTCTTCCAGCTTTAGCCTTCGTTCTTCAGACTCTATCATGGTCGACTCAAGCTGAATGGTGACTGCATTTGCCTCCTGCTTTTTGACGTTTAACTCTTCTGAAACCTGACCAAACGCCTCTTCAAATTGCTTGAGCCTCTCACTCATCTCATCAACCGATGAGTTCTTGCTGATCAACTCTTGCTGGAATCGTTTAGCAAGCGCCTGGCATTGTTCAGCTTCATATTTAGCCTGCCTGATTTGCTGTTGCCAGACCCTTTTTTTCTGACCCCGCTTGTTATTAAACTGAGCGGCTTCTTTCAGCAGCTTCTCATTCATACTGCTGAGCCCCTGAAACTGTAGCTCCAGATTATACTTTTGCTCTTCGACCTTTTTTAGCTGCTCTCTGGTATTCACCAAATCAGCGGTCAATTGATTCACGTGAGTCATAGCACTGGAGACAGGCCCCTGCATGGTTTGACTGCGAACGGTCTCCTGTTCTGCTTTGAGGTCAAGAACCTTCTGCTCTGAACTTTCCAGGGCGCTTTTTGTTTTCTGCAAAAGGTCACTAATTTCCCGGATCTCTCTGTTTCTATTCAGTATCTCTTCTCTCACGCGATCCAGTTCGGTTCTCAACTGCTGTTTCGAAAGCTTACCCTGACTGACATGCTCCTGAAGGCGGGTATGACTTTCTTGCAGCAATTTAAGCTCATACTTTTTCTCTTCAAGCTGATGCGCTGTCCTGACGAGCTCAGTCTGGTCTGTTTTTTTCTGATCCCTGAGACGCTGGATCTGCGCCTCCAGCGAAGCTTTTTCTTTGGCAACGTTTGCTTCCCACTGCTTAAAGCCATTGAGCTCCGCTTCCAGCACTTTTCTGGAAGAAGCCTCATGCTGTAAGTGAACTCTGGTTTCTGCAAGCAGTTCACCCTGAGCCTTAAGTTCTTTTTCAACATTCTTCAGACGCTGAGTCGACTGGTGTGCCTCTACCCAACGCGCCCTGACCATCTGCTCTTCCCGGGTGAGAAGAGCAACCTGCTCCCGATACAACCGATTCTCAGAAGCGATCTTTTCCGAGCTATTGATCAACAGGGCTTTCTCTTTTTGCAGTTTCTCCAGATCTGCCCCCAGTCGCCTTACCTGAATGTGCTGAGCCGCCTGATCATTCTCCAATTGGGTTTCCAGCTCCTTTTGTAACTCCTGACTGCTTACAAGCTGCGTTCGAACAGTATTTAGCTCACTAATAACAACCAGATATTCCTGAAAGTTTTTATCTTTATTCTGAATGGCAAGACTTAACTGATTCTCCAGAAACTGAACCCTTTCTAAAGCACTTTCCAAATGAGCTCTGCGGGTATCCGCTTCATCAGAAACCGTCTTGACCTCTCCTTCCAGGGATCGGACAGTCTGCTGAGTTTGGAAGAGCTGGTTTTGAATCGCCTGCTGAGCGTTTTCTGCATCGACAAGCATTCGCTCGGCTACCTTTAGTTTTCTCTGCAATGGCTTAATAGTGCCTCGCTCAACGGCTTTATTTTGCAGAATCAGTGCCTGAATATCGTTGGCCTGAAGGCTCTTCTGCCGATTCAGCCTTTCAAGCTCAATATCTTTTTCTTTAATCTTTTCAGTGAGTGTCCGTGCTTCACCTTCAAGGGCCATGACCTTTTCACGGGCAAGCTGAAGCTCTCCCCCTTTTTCAGTATCTTGCCAGTTCCTGAGAGCATCACTCAATCGTTCAACTTCTTCATTCACTCTCAGTGTCTCAAGATCAACGTTTTTGTGCCGCTCTGTCAGTACTCTTAACTCATCGCCCAGCTCTTTTTGACGTTGCTCGGCAAACCTGAGTTGTTCGATTAAATACTGCATCTCCTGAAAGTGTTCTTGCCCTGAGGCCAGATCCGATTTTTCCGGAAACAGCTGACTGGCCAACTCTGCTTTTCGCTGTCTCTCCAACGCCAGCTCTTCTTGTGTCTGATGGAGCGTTCTGTTCAGAGCCTCTGCACGTTCAGACTCTCTGATCTCCAGCTGTTCCCGAATAATTCTCTGGGGTTGTGCGTGTGTAACGACAAAATCAGTCAGTTGCTTTGAACGCGTTTCCAGCTCACCCGCATGAGTTCGAAGATAAAACAAATAGCCTACTCCCGTGCACACAGCTACTCCGGCAGCGACAGGAATAGAGACAGAAGCAGCCCCCGCTGCAAAGGCCCCAACGACCATAACCCCAGTCCCCTTGGCGATGGTGACAGCGATTCTCCGGCCATTCCAGATCGAGCTTTTCTGAAGTCTGGTGCGATGCGTCTCTTCAAGCTCAGCACACTCGGCCTCTTCGAGTTTTAATGATCTGAGTTTATCCAGCTCCAGCTCGCCCTTTCTGTCCATCAGGATTTTCTTTTCCCGTGGCGTAAGATCATTAAATGTCAGACCTTCTGCGTCAACGAGTTCCTCAAAGGTTCTGGGTTCAGCCTCTGGCACGGCTGGCCTAAAGAAAATCCCCGTCACTGAGCTGAACAGACTCATGGCGTAAATCTCCCTGATTTACGAAATTGTATTGAAAACAGTTATCGGCACATTGGCCGTGAAGAATATTTTTCTTTACTAATAGTTATTGATAGCGTTCACAGCGACCTCCATAAACCCTGTAGCTAAAGGTCCAACCTGCTGATCAAGGGCAATACTTTTTACCGCGAACTTATCGAAACCTGATAAGCATTTTCCGAAAAAAACCTTAAGTATGAAGGAATTACACTTTAGTCTCGGAAAGCACAGACTTACACTCAGATAACATTTTCAATAGAATGTGCAGCGATTTCGCCAATACGACTTTGAGGCCACTCAATGACGTCAAAGCCCAATGTACGACAGCCTGGCCATGTGGCCTGCAGAGACTGTAGTCTTAGCTCTCTCTGCCTGCCGCTGGCATTGAGTCTACAAGACATTGACCAGCTTGATCGCATCATCAAGCGAGGCCGCCCTCTCAAGAAGGGGGAACACCTGTTCCTGGAAGGAGACCCCTTTACCAGCGTCTTCGCTGTCCGCTCCGGGGCCATTAAGACCTATACCGCCACCAACGAAGGTGAGGAACAGATCACATCTTTCTACCTTCCCAGCGAGATACTGGGCCTGAGTGGTATGGATACTGACGTCTACCCTGTCTCTGCACAGGCTATGGAAACCACCATGATCTGTGAGATCCCCTTTGATCAGCTAGAAACCCTGTCCGACCGATTCCCAGAGTTGCGTCGTCATATGATGCGCCTGATGAGCAAGAAAATCCGGGAAGATCAGCAGATGATGATGCTACTGTCCAAGAAGAACGCCGATGAAAGGATTGCGACTTTCCTGATCAATCTGGCCAGTCGTTTTCGTCGCAGGGGGTTCTCATCTCAGTCATTCCGGCTGTCCATGTCCCGCAACGAAATGGGCAACTACCTGGGACTGGCTGTAGAAACCGTTAGCCGGGTATTTACCCGATTTCAAAAAAACGGCCTGATCTTCGCAGTGGGCAAAGAGATTGAAATCCGTGACCCGGTTCAATTATGCTCACTGGCGGGTGGAAAGTCTGTCGATTTGGAACAGATTATCTCCACCGCATAAGCTCGCCCGGAATGGACAGTAAGGCAAAAAAATGATCGTTGATGAAGCTTATCTGAAAGCACAGATTAGAACCGTTCCTGACTGGCCAAACCCTGGCATTTATTTTCGGGACGTTACCACGCTTTTCGAGAACCCCAAAGCCTGGCGGTCAGTCATGGACAGCCTCATTCATCGGTACATGAATGTTGAGTTTGACCGGATCGGTGCCCTTGATGCACGGGGTTTCCTGTTGGGCTCTGCGCTGTCGTATGCTTTGAACAAACCACTGGTCTTATTCAGGAAAAAGGGGAAACTGCCCTTCCATACCGTCGCCCGGGATTATGAGCTCGAATACGGTACGGCGACCCTGGAAGTTCATTCAGACACCATTAAGAAAGGTGATAAAGTGATTCTGGTCGACGACCTGATCGCAACAGGCGGCACTTTGCTTGCGGCCAGTCATCTGGTCAAACAACTCGGCGGACAAATTCTGGAAGCGGCTGCCATCATGGACCTTCCGGATCTTGGAGGTTCAAAGACATTGAACGAAGCAGGAGTTCCGGTCTTCTCTCTGTGTGAATTTGAAGGGGAATAACCCCCCTTATTTGCTCTATCTGCATCAAACTCACTTCTACCCCTTCCACGGTGGCCTGATATTCGGTTTTATCGGAAATAACTTCAGGTGCTGCTGTGTTTTTCATGCTCTGAAGTGCTCCCTGGTTAAATTTTGCTGTACTTCAGATTTTTTTGAGTGCTACGATAATCTGAATAATGAAAATAATGCTCTAAAGCAAAGGAAATCCCGATGGGTATTTGTGCAAAGGAGCTGCGCCACTACGTTGTTCGCCCTACCCTGAAACATTTAAGAATGTGGAGCCCTACTGCAGAAAACCTGCTGCTGGGGACTGCCGCCAGAGAATCCGGGCTGGGTTTTCATCTTAAACAAGAACACCATCAGGCTTTGGGGATATTTCAAATCTCGCCCAGAATGCATCGCAACATCTGGGATCATTATCTGGCGAAGAAGGCCGACCTTTCCAGTTTGATCCGGGGGCTGGCCAGCCAGAGAGAATTTCTGGCTCATCCACACCTGGAATTAGCGACCAACCTCTCTTACGCAACAGCCATTGCCTGGATGATTTATTATCGAACCAATAAACCCATCCACAAAGTACCCCATGATGATGTCCATGCTCTGGGTAAGCTTTGGCATAATTACTACCACCGTCACCACCCCGGCCCCATCGAGAGCTTTGTGGCGAGCTAC
This sequence comes from Endozoicomonas sp. SESOKO3, assembly GCF_024606255.1. Taxonomy (NCBI): domain Bacteria; kingdom Pseudomonadati; phylum Pseudomonadota; class Gammaproteobacteria; order Oceanospirillales; family Endozoicomonadaceae; genus Endozoicomonas; species Endozoicomonas sp. SESOKO3. The sequence goes on along the minus strand of NZ_JAHHPR010000206.1, from coordinate 9,555 downwards.
AAGACTTTAATAACGAATTCAATTGAGACAGAAGAGTCAGTATCAGAGAGTGTCAAGACTCCCTGATGCTGCTCTGTAGCGGACAATTTCGAGACAATGGGGGATGTTGCAAACGGTCATTGAATATAATCCCACAGGTCATTCCATTGCGGGTTTTCTTTTTCAATCAAATCAATCTTCCACTGGCGATTCCATTTCTTCAGCTGTTTTTCGCGGATGACGGCGGACTCCATCGTTTCACGCTGCCCAAAGTAAACCCGCATGTGAACGTTATGTTCTGCTGTAAAACCAGAAGCCAGGTCGTTTTTGCGTTGCCATATCCTCTGAATCAGGTGACTGGTTACACCAATATGCAGTGCTCCATTTCTCTTACTGGCAAGTATGTAAACGCAAGGTTACTTAAGCATTGATACTCCTTCGATCATCATTCTCGAAAAGGCGGGAATCATTCAGCTTGAGTTAATAAGCTTGCGGTCATACCTGCTGGCGAGTACTCACCCTCCCTTTTAAATCAAGATTCGTAACGAAATTGCCCCCTACAGAGCTGATGACGTCAGCTGGCCCGATCGCGCTTTTCTGCACACTTAATACACAGATCGGCGTATGGCATCGCGATCAGACGGGCTTCAATGATTTTGTCACCACAGCCGGTGCAGAAGCCGTAATCATCATGATTCATACGATCCAGCGCTTTGTTAACCAGGTTAAGTTCAGCCCGGGCATCATTACCCAGCTGGTCAATAACCTCATCATTTTCCCTCTCCTGCGCCTGTTCTGACCAATCGGCATTGGCCCTGCGAGTCATATCTTTACTGATGTTTCCGAGACGAACATTCAACTCATCTCTGCGAGACAATAACCAGACTTTAAGTTTCTCGTAATCAGCCATGGAAATCCCCTGAATAAATGTCGACGATTATTGTGTGTATAAACGACTGGATGCTATGTCCCTTCGCATTCTGTCCATTAGCTAAGCATAGCCACAGTTAACTATATTTCGACAGCTCATTCGCAACAGTCGCATGCAGCCCTGCGAAATTCGGGAGATATCCCTGATGCCTATCGTTAAACCTTTTATTATAATGTCCTCAATTTTCGGGTTCCTGCCCGTTTGACCATTATTCAGAGCTGTAAGTCACCCGGTTTAACCGCCCCCTTTCCGGGCTTTAAATGAAGTTGGGTACTTTGAGAGACAAGACAGAACCAAAATGCAGAGTCAGACAAAAAGCGCAAAAACCAACTTCAACAAGCTACAGAAACGCCTGAGACGAGAGGTTGGTCAGGCCATCGCTGAATACCACATGATTGAGGATGGTGACCGCATCATGGTCTGTCTGTCAGGGGGAAAGGACAGCTATACCCTGCTGGACATTATGCTGAATCTGAAGACCTATGCGCCGGTCAATTTTGACGTTATCGCAGTTAACCTTGATCAAAAACAGCCTGGCTTCCCTGAACATGTGCTGCCTGATTATCTTGAAAATCTGGGCGTTGAGTATCGCATTGTCGAAGAAGATACTTACTCCATTGTCAAAGAGAAGGTGCCTGAAGGAAAAACCACGTGCGCACTCTGCTCACGCCTGCGCCGGGGCATTCTCTACCGCACAGCCAGCGAGCTGAAAGCCACCAAGATTGCCTTAGGCCACCACCGGGATGATATTTTAGAAACTCTGTTCCTGAACATGTTCTATGGCGGCAAGATGAAAGCCATGCCGCCCAAACTGGTTAGTGACGACGGTCAGCACACGGTTATCCGCCCTCTGGCCTTCTGCCGTGAAAGAGATATTATCCGTTTCTCCGGGTTCAAAGCATTTCCGATTATCCCCTGTAACCTCTGCGGCTCTCAGGAAAACCTTCAGAGGCAAGCGATCAAAGCTATGTTCACTGATTGGGACAAGCGCTTCCCCGGCAGAATGGAAAGTATGTTCAGAGCTCTGAGAAACGTAGCTCCCTCCCATCTGGCAGACAGCTCATTATTTGATTTCAGAAATCTGGTGGCGGATGGCCAGCCTGCTGAAGAGGGTGACACAGCATTTGACCCGGTGGATGTACCTCTGACCTTCAGGGATCAAAACGATGAAGATGAAAAGCCTGAACAAGCCTCCATTGTAAATTTGATTAACCTTTAGGCTTATCAGGCAAGATCGGACAGTTTTTACTGGCAAAGTTCCCGTAATAACGGATTCCCCTGATCCTGCCCCATGCCCCCCCTGACTGAACAATCTTCTGTTTTCAATGGCGTGCTTCGCTATTTATACAATCCCTCCGGTATGCACCGGAGGGAGTCGTTTGCTGAGGCATTAGCAGTATCATTAGATGCATTATTACCAAAGTCATCCATCAATTAATACTGATCCGTTAAAGGCTTTTCCAGATCGAACTTTAGTAAATCGTTACTCTCAATCATGAATATCAACTCTTCTATGTAATCGATCCCTCTTGAGGAATAGGCATGAAGTCCATGTGCCAGCATCGGACCGGTAACTGGCTTCCCCATGGATCTTCTTTTTGAGCGCAGCTCCCTCAAACCTTCATAATGATGGCTGGTATTGAGATTGTGCATGTAAGACCGAACCGATGCAGCCATTGAAGAAAACTTCCTGACCTCGTAAGTCGCACCTTCCGGACGCTCACCGGGAATAACACCACAGCCCGGAGTAAAACACCACTGGCCAAAGTAATTGTTGGCTTCAACGGCAAACCTTGAAGTCCCCCAGGCCGACTCGTTAGCTGCCTGCACCAAAGCAAGAGAGACCGGAATCTCATCCGCCCTACTCAACAGGTCGTCATAAAAATCATCACTGACTCTAAACTCTTCATCCACCCTGAATTTTCTGGCAATATCAAATAACCACTTTTCTTCGGCTTCATGCAGAGTCGATTTGTCTCTTAGCATTTTAATTTCCTGACGGATACCCGCCAGACGCTCATTCTCTTCATCAACCATTTGCTTGATGAAGCCAAAGAAGTGACTTTTCTTCTTGTTGACGTCTTCGATGGAGGCAAAATCAGGAATATCCTTTTGAACCTTTTTCTTAACCTCCTCCTTGCTGATCTTTTTTACCTGTTCTACTGCGGGCTCTTTAACAGGCTGAAAATCTTTGTTATACCAGCTTGCCAGAGCGACAAGTCCCGCCAGTAGCAAAAGAAAATAACGATCAATTTTATTCATCATGGTATTAGCAATACTCCTGAGCCAGCTTGGCAAAAACGACTCTTTCCACACAATACTTCAACAAAAACGGCACCGCCTCAGAGGCATTTAATCACTCCGGAGTTCTATCATACTAGCCCCCTGACCTTACGATCCACCTAACCTGTCATGACCTAAGCTATCAGGTGGCTGATAAGGTGCTAAATAATTGCCGTATTATTCAATAAATAACCTGCCTTTGGACGATATTACTTTACATCGTGTTAGAAATAATTAGACACTGAAATCAAGGCTATCAAACGATCCTGTTGAACAGGAAGAACCGATGCCTGACGCAGTGAATAATAACAACATATTAGCCGCTGTTTTGTAGCTGATTACAAAGTTCAATGTAAGGATTACCAGCTACTGGTACAGCCATAATGGAGGTTGCACCATGATATTAAGTCATTTTTGGGGACTTCTCTCTCGTCCCGAAGAAGAGTGGAGCATTATTCGAGAGCACCCTCCCGGTATTCTTCGCCTCTACCTGGGTCAGGTCATCTGGCTGGCGGCCCTGCCAGCCATATGTACTTATCTGGGAACGACTCGAACCGGTTGGACAGTCCCCGGCAGTGATCAGGTCATCAAGTTAACAGAAGCCAGTGCTGCTTACATGGCATTTTTTGCCTGGCTGGCCATACTGGCCGGTGTTGCTGTTATGGGTGCATTCATCCAATGGATGGCAGAAACCTTTGGCAGCAAGCCCACCATGACACAGAGTGTTGCATTTAGCTGCTACACAGCTGCACCACTCTTCCTGGCGGGCTTCTGCGGACTTTATCCCTCTATCTGGTTGACTATCGTCGCAGGCACCATTGCCACTTCCTGCTCTGCATGGATGTTGTATTCTGGTCTGCCAACCTTTATGCGAATACCCAAAGAGCAGGGATTTGTCTATGCCAGCTCAGTGCTTTGTATCGGGCTGGTTGTTTTGGTCTCTATTATGATCACCACTGTTATTTTCTGGGGCATGGGTGTAGGCCCTGAATACATTCAAGCTCACTAAAACTTCAGCGTCAGGCCAGATGAATTAAGTCATATCATCTGGAAGCGACGCCCTGAACCCTGTCTGATTATTCCAATAAGCAAGCTGTACAGATACAATTTCCCTGATCTATCCTCTGGAAAGTTTTTCAAATCAGTTAGTTTATGTCGAATACACAATGTCTCTATTTGCCTGCCATTGAGTTACGGGTCAGTGAGCTTTACTGCCTGGCTGAGCGGCACTTTCTTAAACAATTTCCGCGTCCACAGATCAGCCTCAATTTAAGAGGTGAAACCGCCGGTCAGGCTTGGACAGAAAAAAACCTGTTACGCCTCAACAAGCAACTATTTAAAGAAAACCAGGAGCATTTTCTGACGCATACCGTGGGCCATGAAGTCGCACACCTCATTGCTCACCAACTGTTTGGCAGAAAAATCCGTCCCCATGGCAGGGAGTGGCAATGGATTATGGAAGAGGTTTTCAGACTGCCGGCCCGTAGAACGCACAGCTACAACACCAGCAATACCAGTAAAAGGCCATTTTTGTATAGTTGCAGCTGTAAAGGAAAGACCATCCCACTCAGTACCATCCGCCATAACAGGGCAGTAAAAGGTACCGTCTATCTCTGTACCCAGTGCCGGGAACCTTTGAAGTTCGTTGAGAGAATCAGCGTTTGAGAACCTGTACTTCAGTGGCAATTTAAGAGTGGTGAAACCACTCTTTTTTGAGAGGGAACTTCTCTTATCACGAAGCAATAATTGCACGGCTGGTTAACCCGGCATCCAATGCTACCATCACCTTCTGAACAGGTTCTTCAGTTAACTTCTCGCCAGTCCAATAATCGCGCCAATACACCGGCTGATCGGAGGTCAATGCCACCTCCCTGGCGTTCTCGTTGTAGTTGAATAAACAGTGCAGCTTTTTACCCTCTGTTAAAGCAAGAGAAGCATGATGTAAAGACAGTGAAGTAAATTGGGCGGCGTCCTGACTGTAACGATGGCGCAGTATCAATTTGCTTAATGTCTTTTTAGCAAAGGGAGTGAGATCAGGCAGCGGATCGCCCGAAAGCAAAAGCCCACCGCTGGCAAGTAAGACATTACGATGAAAGTCGTAATTACAACGATCCGTTGATTGATTAGCAAGCGAAACAAATGTGCCGCAATCAGGATCGATTTGCCACAATTTACGATGCTGCCAACTACGATAGAAGGTTTCTTTTGCAATTTGCTCAAACCGCTGAGCGTTCCGCTCCACATCGTCAGAGACTCTCATGGCATCTACAAGTCCCAGAGATGGCCACATGGGTGCGTTACACCCGAGTAACAAAGCATTTTGAGCGCCTTCCGCTATTGCCTCCATCCCCATTCGGTAAGCCTGCACTCCGGTGACGCCTCTCTGATAACGTTTTCCTTTAAGCGCTCCCCAATAATTGGCATCGAGTTTAAACAGCTCGACACCCCACTCTTCTCGCATGGTTCTGACCAGGTGAGTTAAATGAGCTAGTACTTCGGGGTTGGATGTATCCAGTACATACCAAGGGGTACAACGCCAGCCTCCGTACGTCACATCTTCGGCTTTGAGGAGATCACCGTTATGATGGCGGACAAACCATGATGGATTCTGTTCAAACAGTTGCGACTCAGGCTGAGCAATAAAAGGAGCAAGCCAAATCGCCGGTTTTTTTCCTTTGCGCCTGATATCCGCAATTAATTCTTTCACTCCTCCGGAAAATTTATCCGAAGGAGACAACCAGTCGCCCATAAACGCCTGATAACCATCATCCAGCAGCACCCACTCCAGGCTACCAAGATCACCTGCCATTAGATTGAGATTCTGGCGAATGTTGTCTCCGGTGACATCAGCATAATAGGCATACCAAGAGCACCAGCCGATGGGTGCTGGTTGCCCGACGCCTGCCCTTGCGGGGTGATGCTGAGCGATCAACTTTGCGTATTGTTGATACAGCTGAGATAAAGAATCTCCACTTAGCACAACGACTGACTCCAGCTCTTTGCTGCCAGAGTCCCGAGGAGAAGTTCCTTCCCCATCAATGCATGCCGATATCATAATACCGCTCTCACCATTGACTACTTCGAAGTAGCCCGCATAGCGATAACAGCGGGTAAAACCAAACAAGGTATACTCCGCTGAACCTTCAATAATCAGGTAGTTGTAATAACGCTTTCTCTGCTGTTCCCCATAAATCCGATAACTACTGTCGTTATCCGGGCATCGACCAACATCGACCGGCTTGTCAAACGTCCCTGTGGTTTGTGCCAGCATTTGAAAGCCATCACCCAGCAAAGTCGCACTGAACTCAAAATCAAACTCACTGGTAAATAGCTGGTAATTGTCTGGTATTGGATTGTCATGCAAACCGTTATAACAAAAGGTCACTTCATTTTCACAAATGTTATCCAGCAAGTCTGGATTATTCACTGTGAGCTCTCTGTGACACGGCAAATGAATGGTATGAGACATATGAACCTGTTTAAAGCTGGCAAAAAACCCATAGCGTCATTTGACGAGCTCCCATGCTCAAGCTTAGAAACAAATACTCAAATCAAACAGTCGAAACAACAAACCCGGATATCAACTCAACGAAAGTTTGCCCATATTTCTCCAGCTTGTATTCACCCACCCCGGAAATATGAGACAAAGCCTCCAGACTGGTGGGTTTAACATTGAGCATTTCATAGAGTGTTTTGTCATTGAAAATAACATAAGCAGGGACACTCTGCTCTTCTGCCAGTTCTTTACGACGGGCTCTCATAGCCTCCCATAATGGACGATCATGGTCGCCTATAATAACTCTTCCCTGATCCACATTTCGGGTTTTGCGTGCGGCTCTCTCGCTGGCGTACTCGAAGCGATCCTGTCGGAGTAACAGTCGCTCAGTGCCTTTGAGCAGAGGACGGCAATTTTCATTCAGTTTGAGTGCACCGTGCCCTTCTACGTCAACATTTATAAACCCTCTGGATACCAATTGCCGAAAAATTGAACGCCACTCGCTCTGTTTGAACTCACTGCCTATACCAAAAGTGCTTATCTGCCTGTGACCAAATTGGTCGACCTTGGCCGTTTCTTTGCCCATCAGCACGTCAACCAGATGAGAAACACCAAACATCTGCCCTGTCCGGTAAACACAGGAGAGTGCTTTTCTGGCTGCTTCCGTGCCATCCCAGGTCGTCACCGGCTCCAGACATAGGTCACAGTGTCCACACTTCTCTTTCAGGGGTTCATCAAAATATTCCAGCAACACCTGACGGCGACATCCGGTCACCTCACAAAGAGACAACATGGCCTCCAGCTTCTGCTGCTCAACTCGCTGAATTTCAGGTGCAGCGGTAGAATTTGACTGGATCTGCCGCAGCAACATGACATCCTGCAGGCCATAAACCATCCAGGCCGTCGCCGGGAGTCCATCACGACCGGCACGACCGGTTTCCTGATAATAAGCTTCAATGCTCCTTGGCAGATCCAGATGAGCAACAAAGCGAACGTCTGGCTTATCAATCCCCATGCCGAATGCCAGTGTCGCAACAATGATCATGCCGTCTTCGTTGAGAAAACGGTGTTGATTATTCTTGCGATCGGGGTTCGTCATACCACCGTGATAAGGCAGTGCTTTTCTACCCTGGGCATTCAGCCAGGCAGCAGTATCCTCCACCCGCTTTCTTGAAAGACAGTAGACAATGCCGGAATCTTCAGGATGCTCTTTTTCCAAAAATCGCAGTAACTGTTGCTTACCCTGCTTCTTCTGACTGATTCGGTAAAAAATATTGGCCCGGTTAAAGCTGTCGACAAACACTCTGGCCTGTTCCAGACCCAGACGGTCGATGATTTCCTGACGGGTTCGTTTGTCTGCAGTGGCGGTGAGAGCAACCCTGGGAACGGTTGGAAAGCGCGTTTTCAGTACTGAGAGCTGTAAATATTCGGGCCTGAAATCATGCCCCCATTGAGACACACAGTGAGCCTCGTCAATGGCAAAAAGGGAAATTCGTATCTGATCCAGCTTCCTCAACATCATTTCAGTCATCAGACGCTCAGGAGCGACATAGAGCAGATCAAGATGCCCGGTAAACAGTTCCTGTTCGATTCGATAGTGCTCTTCCATGGCTACGCCTGAGTGCAAACTTTCGGCTCGAATACCTATCTGCTTGAGATTACGGATCTGATCTTCCATCAAAGCAATCAGGGGAGAAACAACGATGGCCGTACCGGCCATAACCAGAGCCGGTACCTGATAACAAAGTGATTTACCACCGCCGGTAGGCATTAGAACCAGCGTATCACGCCCTTCTGTGATCTCCCTGATGACCTCTCCCTGAAAACCACGGAAAGATTCGAACCCGAAAGTATTTTGCAGAACATTCAGAGCAGGGTCAGTCATTACAGTCCAGTGCACATTTAAACGACAATGATTAATCACATAAGAAAAGACAGGTCAGTATAGCATCAAACGAGCATAAGACTTCAAAGAGTTTAACCTTGAATAAACAGGAATCTTTCAGAAAACTGCTGTAAACTTCCAAACTTCAATTCACACCGGATTTTCTTTAAATGCAGGACATCTGTTCTACTCTGGAGCCGCTGCTGAACAGGTATGCGGATGAGGAAGGTTTTACCTTCAACGCCATCCATGGCTTTTATACCGCCATGGCCATCATCCCTTTCAATTTAAAGACTGATGAGCGTAATGAGATTCTTTTTGGAACTCTGGTAACGCTTTCCAGAGAAGATTCAGTTCTGCTGGAACAGGCTCTTGATCAGTTGTCACGAGCGATTGATCGGCAGTTCAATGAAGAAGAGGGCTTTGAGCTCTCCTGCGAGGAATTTGCCGACCCGGATGATGAAAACCTGATGGACTGGTGCTGCGGTTTTATTCAGGCCCATATCATGTCGGAAGAAAAGTGGTTCCAGGAAAATGAACAGGAAGTCAGTGAATTGCTGCTCCCGCTCATGCTCGGCTCCGGACTGTTTGACGACGAGCCCGAGTTTGAAGCGATTCTGGAAAATGAAAAGCTGACTGAAGATATGTGCAGCCAGATACCCGAAGTGTTAATGGAGCTTTATCTGTTGTTTAATTCTCCAGAGGAAGCCAGCGGCAAGTCATCTGTCAAACCATCAAAACCTGCCCGCAAAGATTCACCTCACAAGCGCCACTGAACACGAACCGCGCTGCTCAGCAATCATGTGAGCAGTGCTTTGTGCCGTAGCGAACGGTGAGCTATGCCAGAAATATGACACCCTTCAACAAGAATTCTCTGTCAGCCCCAACAACAACCGACTCAATGGAAAAAGTCACGTAGCCATTTATACTGCAAGAATCAGGGAAGATTCTCAGGAGAGAGGTTGTGGGCAATCCGATCAA
>NZ_JAHHPR010000205.1:0-1695 GCF_024606255.1 Endozoicomonas sp. SESOKO3 | reverse complement strand
CATCAAGCTGTTTCCTGAAATCACGATTAAAACGCCTCCGGTGAGAAAGCGTTTTATTAAGCAGCTGCGCAAGAATATTCGTAACGTTCTCAAACGGGTCGATGAATACGTCGAGGTGGCTGGCACCTGGGATTTCATCGAGCTGGCAACCAGTCATGATGATCCCCAGCTGGTGGCTCAGGTCTCCGATCTGTTGAGCCACATTCCTGGCATCGCGTACTGGCAAAAGGTGGTTGAGTATCCGCTGACAGATTTGGATGACATTCTGGATAATGCTTTGCACGTCAATCGTGAACTGCTGGCCGGGAAAACCTTCCGGGTCACCTGTCAGCGCACAGGTAAACATGACTTTCAGTCCATCGATGTTGAACGATATGTTGGCGGTGGACTGAATACTCGAACTGAAGCGGCTGGTGTCAAGCTTAAGAATCCGGACGTTGTCGTAAAAGTTGAGATCAAGGGAGATCGTTATTTCCTGGTCACGAACCGTGGTAATGGGTTGGGTGGTTACCCACTGGGTTCTATGGAGCCAGTGTTATCGTTGATCTCGGGTGGTTTTGACTCGACGGTTTCCAGTTTCCTGACCATGAAGCGAGGTATCAGAACCCATTTCTGTTTCTTTAATCTGGGTGGTCATGCTCATGAACTGGCAGTTAAAGAAGTGGCTTATTATCTCTGGAGCCGCTTTGGCTCTTCCCATAGCGTCAACTTTGTTACGGTTCCTTTTGAAGGGGTCGTCGAGGAGATTCTGACCAAAGTAGATAACTCCCAAATGGGGGTTATTCTCAAGCGAATGATGTTGAGAGCCGCAAGCCAGGTTGCAAAAGAGATGTACGTTGAAGCCGTAGTGACTGGAGAAGCTGTCGCTCAGGTTTCCAGCCAGACACTCACCAATCTGGCAGTTATTGATTCTGCTACAGACCATCTTGTGTTGCGTCCGCTTATTGCCATGGACAAGCAGGACATCATTGATATCTCAGTCAGGATCGGTACAGAGGAGTTGGTAAAAAATATTCCTGAGTACTGTGCGGTGATCTCAAAAAATCCAACCACCAGAGCCAGGCCGGAAAAAATTGCAGCGGAAGAGGCCCGTTTTGATTTTTCCATTCTGGATGCAGCGGTTGCCGATCGTCGTAAAGTTTCCGTTTCTGATATCATTGCCGATGACTTGACTCGTGAAGAAGTCGAGGTAGTTGAGACCACGAAACAAAACGACATTGTTATTGATATTCGTCATCCGGATGAAGAAGAGATCAAGCCCTTCGGCCTTGCTGACCGTGAAGTCCTGACGATTCCCTTCTATCAGCTCAGGACAAAATTTGCTGAACTAAACAAAGATAAGCACTACCTGCTGTATTGCGAAAAAGGGGTGATGAGTCAGTTGCACGCCATGCACCTTCGTGACGAAGGGTATGAGAATGTCGGCGTTTACAACCCAGGGAAAGAGTAACCGATAAGATTATGAAAATTGCGATGATTGCCGCTGTTGCCCAAAACCACGCCATTGGCATCAATAATAAAATGCCCTGGTACTTGCCTGGAGATCTTCGTTATTTTAAGGCTGTCACCATGGGCAAGCCCATTATTATGGGACGAAAGACGTTTGATTCACTGCGCAAGCCTCTGCCGGGTCGAGCCAATATTGTCATTACCCGTGACAAAAACTGGTGTCATGAAGGGGTTAAGGTGGTGCAC
>NZ_JAHHPR010000204.1:0-3157 GCF_024606255.1 Endozoicomonas sp. SESOKO3 | reverse complement strand
CTGGACAAGGCCGGTTTGCCAGAGGGCCAGGCAACCAGGCTGCCTGTCGCAGACTGCGTGCTGTGCGACGGCTCCGGACCAGTCAAGACCGCAATGGCCCTGGTGGACCGGGTCAGTGGGCACCTGGATAACATTGAGGTCAGTGACCGCTTCAACAGGGTCAGGCAGGCTGCCGGAGACAAAGGGTTGCTGGCAGACTCTTTCCTGCTGTTGGAACAGGAGCGCTTTGCGGCAGTTGTCACCGAAGACATTATGGACACCCCGGAATTCCGCAAGAATCTTCTTACTTTCTTAAGACAGACACTGGCGCAAAGGCAGGGGTTGAGTCCGGAGCAAATCATTGATCGGGTGGTCATGTTGCTCAATGGCTCGGGCTACAGTGCCGCGGACACCCGCTATGTCAAGGAACTGTTGCTTGCAAGCCCGGAATTCATGGAGCAGCTCCGGGTCCGAAAAGGCCATACCGGCGAGGATAGCTCTGGGCCCGATAACCCGGATAACATCAAGTCAGGAGGTGGGTCGAAAAGATCGCAAGGGAAATTCATGCGTGTGCTGGATGTGCTGGACCGTAGTACAAAATTTAATACGGGCAGGATGCTTGTCGGCGCAGGGAATGCCGTCGCTGGCCTTGCCTTGGCCACAGTGACACTGGAAAACCTGGAAAAATACGGTGACTCAATGCCTGCTGAAGCCAGGAACCTGGCCTATGCGGGTGCGGGCCTGGGCATCACTAACTCTGCCTACAGCCTTGCCATGAGCGCCAACTGGGCGCTGAGCAAAACTCTTGTCAGGACGAAAAATCCGGCAGGAGCCCTTGGCGCAGCTTTAAAGCTGGGCCCAAAAGCGTCGCTCAGGGTAGCCAGGACTTTACCGATTGTAGGCGGTGTCATTGCGCTCGCCGCTGGCACTGTTTCACTGGCCGCTAATGCCACAAGCGCCGATGCGGCAAGAAAAGCTGGCAGCCATAAACGGGCAGTCATTTTTGGCGCCATAGCGGCCCTCGATGTCATTACCATTGGCCTTGATGTTCTGAGTCTGGCGCTGGACTTCATCTTTCCAAAGCTGGGTATTGTTGTAGACCTGATCAGTATGCTTTTGGGTTTCGTGCAAACGGCCTTGCAGGCCATTATGCCACCCCCTACTGCCAGGGAGGATTTCAACGCTTTACTGGAGAGCCCTGAATTCAATGAACACCTTAATAAGCAGGTGGAACACTTTGAGAAAGAGGGCTACAGGCGGTTTGTGCTCTACGACGATGCCAGTAATTATCTTGACCAGAGCAAGTATGATGAGAACCTCGAGACATTGACGTTCTCCGCTGCGTGGCTTCTTGTGCGTAAGTTCGATAAAGACAAATGGCTTGCCTTACTTGATAAGCAAAATGTAAGGCGAACCGTGAGAGGAACATACCTGTCGGACTATATGCGAGGCGAGAAAGGATACAAGATATTTTATGGTTTGGGTGGCAATGACATCCTGATCTCTGAAAAGGGGGAGCTTTTTGGCGGTTCAGGCAACGACACGCTGATTCTGGAAAAAGGCATCGCCAAAGGGGGCAGTGGCAGTGACATTATCCGGATTAAAGAGTCAGGTACGGCTTACGGGGACAGTGGCAATGACGATATCCGGATTGAAAAGTCAGGTACGGCTTACGGGGACACTGGCGATGACCTTCTCCGGATTGAAAAGTCAGGTGATGCCTACGGGGGCAGTGGCAGGGATATTATCTGGATTGGGCACTCAGGTAATGCTTATGGGGGAACCGACGACGACACCCTTTACCTGTCAAAGGAGGATGGAACGGGCTATGGAGGACCGGGAAACGATGAGATTTATTACGGTAAACGCCAGTATGGCGACTCGGGTAATGACAGGCTCATTGACAAGCTCGGCGCAGTCGAACAGCACGGTGGCAAAGGGGATGACTATCATTCACCGGGGTTAGGCTATGGGCGCCTTTTTGGCGGACCCGGCTATGATACGCTGGTTCTGCCCAGCTTCTCGCTTCCTGTTTTCGGCAAAGAAAAAAGCGTTAATTTCACGGCTCACTACAGTATTGGTCGTCATACCCTCAAGTTACATGGCCTATCATCCGGAACCACGGATATCACGACTCGCTACCGTCATGGTTACCCTAAGCCATTACTCTGGATGGACTTGAAAACCGGAAGCTGGCTTAGCCGTTTTTATGATTACCTCCTGTTTCATAAGTTGGGCACCGACCACCCGGATGGCCGGGAAACAGGCAAAAAATCCGTTTTCGATGTGTTTCGTGTCGCCCCTGTCGCCAGGTCGTTGGTGACTAACGAATTGATGAAGCACGTCAAACCTGACGCCAGGCACACAGGCGTCGGACGAATTTCTGATATTTACGGAGAGCAGCTTTACTTTTACCTCGGCAAAGTTGAGTACGGTAGCGCGAAAGAGGAAGTCCACATCTATTTTTCGCTCAAAGGCGTTTTCTGGGTGAACGCCAACCGTTCCCTGTTTTTTTTCAAAAAGGATAGCCTGCTTAAGGCCAGTGAAAGTCATCAGTCCATTAAATTCTTCGCAGCCCTCCTGGACTACCTGAAGACCGGGGGCACTGTTCAGGGTATGGAAAACCTGGTGGGTTCCGAAGACGGCTCAGAAGTGTACGGGTCTGACCAGCGTGATGCCATTTTTCTCAGGGGAGATAAAAATAGCAACAACATAGTGGATGCGCGCCGTGGTGACGATTTCGTCTATGCCAGCAATGGGACAGACGTAATAAAACTGGGGGCGGGCAATGACCGGGCGGTGTTGACCGGTCAAAACGTGGTGGACGGTGGCCCCGGCACAGACACCCTTTCCTACATGATCCGAAAAGAAAAGCTCTGGCTGGATATGACCAACCGGGATCCGTCGTCGGGGGATGTGGTGACCGGTGTCGAGGTCATACAGGACTCTCCCCACGACGACCGGATCAAAGGAAACGACGAGAATACGGTTTTCATGGTCACCAATGGCACCAATATCCTGGATGCCGGAGGGGGTAACGACACAGTCATCACTCACGGCGGAAAGACGTCTGTCTGGCTGAGAAGCGGTTTTAACACGGTGATACTGGGTGAGGGTCACCACAAGGTTTACACGGGCACTCATGCGGATTCAATCAGACTCAGTGGCAACAACCTTG
>NZ_JAHHPR010000203.1:0-2061 GCF_024606255.1 Endozoicomonas sp. SESOKO3 | reverse complement strand
CAACCATAAAAATTTCAGTTGTTTTGGCATCTAAATACACTCCAAGCCTTTTATAATGATCTATCTGATGACAAGTTAACAGAAGTCCGGGGGCCCGTCTGCCTGAATTTGATACGTTCGTTGGTTCGTAAATCGGTTATACGCAGGGCAGGCTTGCACAGGAGTACCATTGATTGGCATTTTTCATGGTAAAAAGCTCAGACGAAGAAAATATGTCCCTCTTCCTTCCAGTCATAAAAAACGGTTTGCAACTCATCATTGCAAACCGCTTTTTGCGCTTATGGCTAAACCACTGCACTATCAGCTCTTCTTAAACAGCCGATAGTGTTATCTGTTATCGCAGACCACTGATATAACTGGACAGAGCGTCCACTTCCTTATTGCTCAGCTTTTCAGCGATGCTTCTCATCACTTTGGTGTCGCCATCATTCATACGAACGCCCTCGCGGAAATCACGCAACTGCTTAGCCGTGTACTGAGCGTGCTGACCACTGATTTTCGGGAAGCCTGCCAAAGGGTTACCCTGACCGGTTGGAGAGTGACAGGCAGCGCAAGCAGGAATGCCTTTCTTCTGATCACCAAAGCGGTATAGCTGTTCGCCCAGCCCCACCATTTCAGGATCGGCTACCCCCTCAGGCGCAGGCTGACTGGCATAGAAAGCAGCGATATCTTCGATATCCTGTTCTGTCAGCTGCCCTACGAAAGGCATCATTTCCGGAACACTGCGGTTACCGGCCTTAATGTCTGAAATCTGTTTAACCAGATAGCGTTCGCCTTGCCCTGCCAGATTGGGGAAATTGGGAGCCAGGCTTACACCTGTTGCTCCATGGCAGGCGGTACAGTTTGCCACTTTGGCTTTTCCAGCATTTGCATCCCCTTTCGCAAATGCCACACCTGATACCCCCAAGGACACTACCAGAGCGAAAATAACTTTTTTCATTAACCTGACCCAGCTACGGCACTTGCCATGAGTGACTGTTATTATTCCAACCTTTCCAGTCAGCTGTTCAGCATCTGTTTGTAAAGGCGGAGACCTCTCTGTCTTTACAAACATCCTCATTATTCAGCTGATTTTTTCGACCTGTTTTCGGCCTTTATTCTGAAAATGGTGGATTAAAATGGCTGCATATGCCTCAAAACGACCGCCATTATATACCTTATTGCTATTTTCCGATAGGTGGTCGAGCCCAGTAAATTCGCCGCTGTTCAGACAAACTGTTTTTTCCCGGGACATCTGGCTCATGATAACCGGCTGCCAACCGTCGGCAATTGCTTCGCAGCTATTCCATTTGATCCACAAGTCAAGCAAAATTGCGCCCACTTTTCATTTCTATGGTAAAACTCCCTGACCAGGGAGCTTGCTGACAGGTCTGACACATGAGTGAACCCAGAAGCGGTTTAAATTATCGCAAGGCCAAATTTCTAACCAGCGCCCCCAGGCTGAAACTGTGCCCGCCCGATAATGGCAGGGAAGTCGCTTTTGCGGGTCGCTCCAACGCCGGTAAATCCAGTGCCCTGAATACTCTGGTGGGCTCAAAAATTGCCCGCACCAGTAAAACACCCGGACGCACCCAGCTGATCAACTACTTCAATATTGAAGAGAGCATCCATCTGGTTGATCTTCCCGGTTACGGCTACGCCAAAGTGCCGGAAGCGATGAAAATCGAATGGCAAAAACATCTCGATGATTATTTAACCAACAGAGAGTCTCTGATCGGTCTTGTGCTACTGGTGGATATCCGCCACCCTCTGAAGGAGTTTGACCGGATGATGGTCCAGTGGAGCATTGAATCTGAAATGCCACTGCATATTCTGTTAACCAAGAGTGACAAGCTGAAGTCTGGTGTCGCCAAACAAGCCCTGAATCATCTAAAAAGAGAGCTCTCTGAGTATCCGCAAATTTCCATGCAACTTTTTTCTGCCCTAAAGAAAACCGGTGTTGATCAACTGGCACAGCGTCTGGATACCTGGCTGCTGGTCGATGATGAAGAACTGGAAATGCAGGATTGACATCCTCCCACCACTAAACCGCAAGCGGTTATAGTGGGGGATTCCCGTTAG
>NZ_JAHHPR010000202.1:0-1667 GCF_024606255.1 Endozoicomonas sp. SESOKO3 | reverse complement strand
GGACTACCTGCGCAGCAGATCCAACCCTTTGGAGTCAAGGCTGGGTCATTTTCACCGATGAAAACAGTAACGGCGTATTTGACGCAGGAGTCGATACCTTGAGACGCTCACAGACAATAGAATCTATCGCCTCAATTACCTGGAGTAACAGCACGCCAATCGTGTTTCAGGGAGATGGCACCGTCAACAACACCAGTTCAGGCAACTTTCTTATTTGCGACAGTCTGACAACATCGAAGATCGCCAGAGGTGTTACCATTAACCTGTCTGGTAGAGTACGCTCCGCCAACTCAGTGGTTTGTCCATGAATTCAGGACGTTCCCAAGCAGGCATGACCCTGGTAGAAGTTCTGATCACAGTCGTCATTCTGGCTTCTGGCCTCTTAGGTATGGCCGCTTTACAGACCCGAAGCATCAGTTACAACAACATTGCCTATCTCAATTCCCTATCCAACATCCTTGCCTACGACATGCTCGACAGGATCAAAGCCAACCCGGTCTACGCACTTAACGGGCCCGGTTATTCGGCCAGTGTCGGCAATGCGCCCGCTGCTTATCCTAATGATTGCGACACCGCAGATTGCACACCCGCTGAGTTAGCCCGTTATGACATTGCGCAATGGAAGTTCATTCTGGACGCCCAGCTCCCCGATTCAGACGGTTCAATTGTCAAAACCGATGTACCAGAGGGCCGGAACTACACCATCACGATCTTCTTTGATGACAGCAAAGGACAGCAGACCCGCCGCCAGGTGATTCTCAGGAGCACTCTATAAATCATGAACCACATCAAGCAGAAGGGACTCAGCCTGATTGAACTGATGATTGCCATGTTATTGGGCATTTTGATCATTGCCTCAGTCACTCAGGTCTTTCTGAGCAGCAATAATTCCAATCGATTGAACTTTCAGCTGGGACTGATGCAGGAAGCAGCACGAATTGCCGTAAGCTCCATTTCGAGTGACGTCCGTGTAGCAGGATACACAGGCTGCAATAGAGAAACTTCTATTGGAAATGCCCTGCTTCAAAATAGTGCCAGCCATGAATGGCTCACCGCTGAACAACCTATTCAGGGATTGAACCTTTCTGACACCCGGTCAAAGATGGACGCTCAGGCCACCTCGGAAAGCCTGCTGATCTTTAAGGTTAATCCCGACATTGTTTTCTCCGTAACCCACCATGACACCTCCACATCGACTCTGACACTGGACCGCAACATCGGCTCAACCCTGTCAGTAGGCCATGCTGCTGCCATCACCCGTCAAGACTGTTCTCAGGTAGCTCTGATAGCCCTGAGTTCCATCAGTGGCAGCACAGTCACCCATACCACCAGCGGTGGCGGCGATTTCAGCAATTGTGTCAATCAACTCAAGGGCAGCTTTCGTTGTTATGATGGTTCAACCCCTACCGGCGCTCTGTCATTTAACCCGGGTTATCTGAAGCCGCTGGAATCTGTGAGTTATTTTGTAAAACCGGATAACGGTCTGCCGACCCTGTTCAGAAACGAAGCAGGCAACCCCACAGCGCTGGCCATCGTGGATGGTATTGAAGATATTCGAATTCATTATGGTCTGGATACCGATAACGATGGGGTTGCTAACCGCTATATCAGTGCCGGTGATCGAAGTTTTCGCCATGCTGACTGGCTACAGGCCACCTCCATCCGCA
>NZ_JAHHPR010000019.1:0-8267 GCF_024606255.1 Endozoicomonas sp. SESOKO3 | reverse complement strand
ATGAAATGAGCCTGAAGGGGAGCCCAGTTTCCAACATGAAATGAGCCTGTAAAATCCAGCACTGTCGTTCATGATGAGAGGATGAAGATCATCATGAACACCACTTTCATCAAAACACTGAAGGACGTGCAAAGCCTTCTTTCACAGGCCTCTTGTCTGGAGCCGGGTTGGGATTCCAAAGATGAGTGCTATCGCTGGATAGAGCTGAACCTAAGCCATTTCAAGTACCGCTCTCTTGGGAAGGAGGACAAAGGGCTTGTCCGCCGTTACCTGTTGGTGGCAACCGGTTACTCAAGAGCCCAGATTACCCGGCTGATCAACCAGTACATAACCCAAGGCGGACTGAAGCGGAGACAGCGCACCATTAACGGTTTCCAGACCCGTTACACCAAGGCCGATATCAGACTGCTTGCCTACACCGATCAGCTTCACAGTGATCTGAACGGCGCTGCCATCAAGAAGATCTGTGAAAGAGCCTATAGGGGAGGCGATAAGCGTTATGAACGCCTGGCTACTATCTCGGTCTCTCACTTGTATAACCTCAGACAATCAACCACCTATGAGTGTGTGAGGAGATACAAGGACGGCACTCACCCCACCAAGACAGTCATCGGAACCCGGCGTAAACCTGTCCCTGAGGGACGCCCCGGTTTTATTCGTGTAGACACGGTTCACCAGGGTGACAGAGATGGTGTGAAGGGGCTTTATCACATTAATGCTGTTGATGGAGTGACCCAATATGAAGTGATTTGCACCGTTGAGCAGATCAGCGAACGATATCTGGTGCCGGTGCTCGAAAGCCTGCTGGCGGACTTTCCATTCAAGCTGCGGGAGTTTCATTCTGACAATGGCTCGGAGTTCATTAACCGCAGAGTGGCGAAGTTGTTAAACAAGCTTCATATAGAACTGACCAAATCCCGCTCCCGTCACAGCAATGACAACGCCCTGGTGGAGAGTAAAAACGGTTCAGTGATCCGGAAAATGCTGGGGCATGCTCATATTCCACAATGCTATGCTGAGCCATTTAACCAGTTTGACCATGACCACCTGACTCCTTACGTGAACTATCATCGCCCATGTTTTTACCCGGAAACCAAGACAGACGACAGAGGCAGAGAAAAGAAGATCTACAGGTACGAAAACATGATGACACCTTACGAGAAGCTCCTGTCGCTGAACAAGCCTGAGCAGTATCTGAGGGAAGGCGTCACACTGAAGCGGCTGAAGGAAAAGGCTGAAGAAATGACTGATAATGAAGCTGCGGAACAACTTCAACGAGCCAGAGAGGCCCTGTTCAAAACTGTTCATGAACGACAAGCTGGATTATAGGTGGTAATACCTATCTTCAGGCTCATTTCAGGATTGGAAAATACTGAATTTCTTTTACATGAAAAACTATTAAGAAGGACAAAATGCTGTATATGCTGCTCGAAGACACCCACCCCCTCAAAGCCTTCAGTCAACTTGATGGCTTTGAGACTCAGCAGGCTGCAAACCATCACAGCACTATATAAGCAATCACCTGAAGAAAGATAAGCGCAAAAATACCGGCAACGATGTCGTCTATCATAATACCCAGGCCACCATGCACTTTCTTGTCCAGCCAACCGATGGGCCAGGGTTTCCAGATATCAAAGATTCGGAACAGGATAAATCCGGCCAATACCCACTCCCAGCCACTGGGAGCAGCCAGCATAGTGATCCAGTAACCGACGAACTCATCCCAGACAATACCCGGATGGTCGTGGACACCGAGGTCTTTAGAGGTCTTTCCACATAGCCAGACACCCAACACAATGCTGACAGCCAGTACGAGCAGATAATTCCACAGCGGCAGGTACTGAAAAAGCAAATAGAAAGGAATGGCCGCTATGGTGCCGAAAGTTCCCGGCGCGACAGGCGACAGACCACTACCCAGACCAAAGGCAAAAAAGTGAACCGGATTTTTCCAGACTGAAGGTGTTTTACTCATAAGTACCTGTAGCCCATGAAAGAATGTTCTTTCATAAAAAAGAAGTCACTAAAAGTGCTGATAGGCTCGGGGAGAAAGGGGCTGAGCCGTCTCTGCATCCACCAGCCCGGAAGCGGAAGTTATACGACCGATGCAGGTTACAGGATTATCTGTCATTAAGCTGTCAGGAAGCAGTAACTTTTTTCGATCGGGCCATGTAAAGCACAGCTCATAATCATCGCCTCCGGTCAGCGCCAGCTCTCTGGATTTCTCCGGACCCATCAAACTTCCCAGCGCTTTGGAGACGGGTACCGATGTCGTTTTGATTTCAGCACCGACCTGACTGGCTTTAAGAATGTGGCCCAAGTCGCCCAACAGACCATCAGAAATATCCAGGGCAGCCGTGGCGCCATTTTCCAGCAACCATTGACCCAATGCTATCCTGGGTGTCGGTCGATAGTAACGTTCCAGAAGATGGCGTTGTTCAAGGGTGCGAACGCTTCCTGGGTTCTGGCCTCTCAAAACATCAGGTAATGCACCGGCAGCATCCCCAAGACAACCGCTGACATATATCAGGTCCCCGACTTGAGCGCCATTGCGCCGCAGAGCATTGGCTTCGGGTAATGTACCCTGCACCTGTATCGAGAGGGTTAAAGGCCCCCGAGTGGTGTCACCCCCAATCAGCCCGATCTGATGGATTGATGCCAGCTCTGCCAGACCGTCAGAAAACGACTGAAGCCAGACATCATTCGATTCAGGCATGGTTAAGCCCAGTGTAAAACTGTGGGGTTTTGCTCCCATAGCGGCGAGATCACTGAGATTAACGGCCAACGCCCGATAACCCAGCAGATAAGGATCACAGTGTTTCGGGAAGTGAATACCTTCAACCAGCGTGTCCAGGGATTGGGCCAGTTGTTGACCGGGCTGAAGAGACAGAAGTGCACAATCGTCGCCTATGCCTACCACATCACTCAGAGATGATCGAAGACCCGGACGATCAAAGAAACTGCGAATCAGATCAAATTCGCCAAGCGCCATGAAAGGTTCCAGCCAAACTAAAACATGAGTTTAACGCGCTGCAAGCTGGGTTAACAGACCAGAAGACAATAGCATTATCTCCTGATCGAAAACCGATTACTTCCGACGGAAGTTGCGCACTTCATCAGGACGAACACGGGGTGCCAGCTTGTCCAGAATACCGTTTATGTAACGGTGAGAATCCTGGGCACCAAAACGCTTAACCAGCTCAATAGCCTCGTTGATGACCACACGGTATGGAACATCGGAGCGGTTCATCATTTCATAGCAGCCAATGCGCAAAGCTGACATTTCAACCGGGTCCAACTGCGAAATGGGACGATCCAGCAGTGGCGACATGGCGTCATCCAGGCGACTGGCTTCACGGGCAATCCCGGTCAGCAGCATGTGGAAATAGCCATCGTCCACCTTGCTGAAATCGTTGTCCGCACGGAACTGCATTTCAATCTGGGTGATGGATGACTGGGACATCTGCCACTGGTACAAGGCTTGCAACGCCAGCTGACGAGCACGACGACGGGCAGATGGCTTTGGACGCGGGGCAGATTTCTGCCCGGCTTCCTGCTTCTCAGTAGACAACTCAGGCCTCCAGTTTCTTGAGCAGGGACACCATTTCAAAAGCCGCCATGGCAGCCTCTTCACCCTTGTTACCCGCTTTGGTACCGGAACGCTCGATAGCCTGTTCAATGGTGTCTACGGTCAGAACTCCGAAGCTCACCGGAATTTCTTCGTCCAGATTCACGTGGGACAGACCTTTCACACATTCGTTAGCAACGAATTCAAAGTGTGGTGTGCCACCACGAATGACAGCACCCAGGGCAATAATAGCGTCGAAGCGTTGGGTTTTAGCAACTTTTTTAACCGTCAATGGAATTTCGAACGCGCCCGGGCAACGTATGATAGTAATATCCTGTTCCGCAACACCGTGACGGGTCAGACTGTCCACAGCGGCATTGAGCAGACTTTCTACAACAAAGGCATTCCAGCGGCCAACAACGATCGCATACTTGCCGCCATTTGCCTGCAGAGTACCTTCGATGGTTTGCAGTGACATTGCGTTTTCCTCAATAAATCTTTGTGTCTGTTGCACTTACAACAATGTGCTCTGACAATCAGTCTTCACACGGAATATATTCAACAATTTCCAGATCAAATCCGGACAGGGCCGCGAAGCGAATCGGTGAGCTAAGCAGGCGCATTTTACCCACTCCCAGATCACGCAGAATCTGTGAACCAGTGCCTATGGTCAGATACGCGCCGGACATACCGTTGCTGTTACTCTTGCCTTCCGAGAACTTTTCCAGGGCCCCGCCCAGATCAAGCCTCGACTCGGAGTCGAGCAACACAATCACGCCACGCCCCTCACTGGCGACCTTGGCCATTGCTTTGTGCAGTGGCCAGCTGGATTTACCGTTTTCAGGATGTGCCGACAGCAGATCACGAAAAGGTTCCATAGCATGAACTCGCACCAGCGCCGGTGAGTTCGGTGTAATATAGCCCTTGGTCAGGGCAATGTGCGTCGCACCGCTGATGGAATCCTTGTAGGCCGTCATATCAAACTGGCCAAAATCGGTATCCAGAGAGCGCCGCTCTAGCTTTTCGACGGTTTTCTCATTCAGGATTCGGTAGTTGATCAGATCGGCGATGGTGCCGATTTTCAGATCATGCTCTTTGGCAAACACTTCCAGATCAGGACGACGAGCCATGGTGCCGTCTTCATTCATGATCTCAATAATAGCGGCTGCCGGCGTCAGTCCGGCCAGACGGGCCAGATCACAACCGGCTTCAGTATGACCCGCACGGCTGAGTACACCGCCAGGCTGGGCTCTCAATGGGAACACGTGACCTGGCTGAACAATATCGCCGGGGCGAGTCAGAGGATCCGCGGCTACCCGAATCGTTCTTGCCCGGTCATGGGCCGAAATACCTGTTGTTACCCCTTCTGCCGCTTCTATGGAAACGGTAAAGGGTGTACCAAAGCCCGATGAATTGTCTTCCGAAGTCACCATCGGTGGCAGTCCCAGAAAATCGCAGCGTTCTCCGGTCAGAGTCAGGCATAGCAAACCTCTGGCTTCACGGGCCATGAAATTCACGATCTCAGGAGTGATCTTCTCAGCAGCGATTATCAGGTCACCTTCGTTTTCACGATCTTCATCATCCATCAGGATGACAGGTCTTCCGAGGCGGATATCCTCAATAATCTCTTCGATGGAGTTAAGCTGCATAACACCCCCGTGTGTGTTTTCTATACATCCGGTATGCGAAACCGGCGTATTCTAACGGTTTCATACCCAAGCTGGAAGCGATCACTTCATAAAGCCATGTTCGGCAAGAAAACCGGCGGTCAGACTGACAGGAGCCGATGGGCTCTCTTCCCTGAGGCTGGGGTCCATCAGCCTTTCCAGATACCGGGCCAGCACATCCACTTCCAGATTGATTTCTGTTCCTGCCCGATAGCCGGTAATAATGGTTTCCTGCTGAGTATGAGGCACGATGTTCAGGGCAAAGCGACAGCCGTCCACCTTGTTGACCGTCAGGCTGACACCATCTACCGTGATCGATCCCTTGTGGGCAATATACCGGGCCAGATTGGAGGGCGCCTCCACCCAGTAGACCGTTGAACGCCCCGAAGGTTCAATGGAGACTATTTTACCAACACCATCAACATGACCACTGACCAGGTGACCACCCAGCCGGGTTGAAGGTGTCAGAGCTTTTTCCAGATTCAGAGCAGAACCGACGGCCAGGCCCGAAAGCGTTGAATATTCGAGCGTTTCCAGGGAAACATCAGCCACATATCCCTGCCCGGTCAATTCAACTACGGTCAGGCAGACACCATTGGTGGCAATGCTGTCACCGAGTTTTACGTCTGAAAGATCCAAACAACCTGAGTTAACCGTTAGCCTCAGATCACCAGAGCGGGGTTCTACTTTTTGCAGGCTACCAACAGCCTCGATAATACCTGTAAACATGAATAGCGAATCTCAGTCGTCAGTGTTCTGTTTGAAAGTGGCCTTAAGGAGCCAGTCAGTACCAATAGCGCGAATATCAGAGATATTCAGTGCCAGCTTTTCTGACATCGACTGAAAGGGAAGGTTCAGCAATGGCCGGGCCGCTGACCCCATCAAGGTTGGGGCCATGAAGATATTCAGCTCATCCACCAGTCCTTCACTGACAGCCGCTCCGGCAAGGGTCGCCCCTGTTTCGAGCAAGACCTCCTGACAATCTCTCTGAGCCAGTTCGCTCATTAATGCGTTCAGATCAACCTGTCTGCCGGGGTTCAATCTAATCACTTCGGCACCGGCAGCCTCCAGCTGCGCCAGCCGGTTCTGTTCTGCCTGATCCGTGCAGACAACCAGAACCTTTCCGGGCCCGGTGACTACTTTCGCGTCTACAGGGGTTTGCAGAGATGAATCCAGAACGACCCTTAGTGGTTGTCTTCGAGCGAGTTTTTCAGCATCTGGGAGCCCCAACTCTTGCGCTCTGACGGTCAAAGAAGAATTATCGTGAAGAATAGAGCCAACACCCGTAATAACAGCACAACTTTGCGCCCGGAGCTTTTGAACTTCACTGCGGGCATCGGGTCCGGTAATCCATTGGGATTCACCACTTGCCATGGCCGTTCTGCCGTCCAGACTCATGGCCAGCTTCAGCCGGACATAAGGTTGTCCAGTCACCATCTTTTTGATAAAGCCTGGGTTCAGTGTTTTCGCTTCAAGCTCAAGAACACCCGATTCAACCTCAATGCCAGCGTCACTTAGCAGGCTCATACCACGACCGGACACCAGTGGGTTAGGGTCCTCCATAGCAGCAACCACTCTGCCCACTCGAGCTCTGATCAGTGCTTGCGCACAGGGCGGTGTTTTTCCAAAATGACTACAGGGCTCAAGGGTGACATAGGCTGTTGCTCCCTCAGCCCGGTCACCCGCCATTTCCAGAGCATGCACTTCAGCATGGGGCTCGCCCGAACGCTCATGAAAGCCTTCACCAACAATGACGCCATCCTTCACGATCACACAACCAACCCTGGGATTGGGCATTGTGGTGTACAACCCTTTCCGTGCCAGTTGCAGGGCTCGGGACATCATTTCATGATCAATGGCAGACGCCATAGGAGGCTCTCCGGGCTAAGTCAGAAATGGGGGCAGTTTATATGATTTTGCGGCCAGCATCACTCACTGACGGAATAGCCCGAGCACATCAATCGTAAGCATTCGCACTGTTCATCACACTCGATACCCTAGTAGAATCAAGCAACTACAAATGAGAAGAGTTGAGAGCAAGCAAGTGCAGCAACTTCGTTTTCACCATGTCGGGATACCTACCCGGGAAAAGCTATCAGACGATTGCTATAACGAGAAACTGAAACATCATGCCACCGGGTATTTCGAAACCCCTTATGGTGTTGAGTGGATGAATTTTGATGAAGACAATACATTACCGGAGATTATAAAAACCACGCCCCATATTGCCTTTGAGGTGGACGATATTCAGGAAGCCATAAAAGGAAAAGAAGTCGTTCTTGAGCCCACCTCTCCGGCAGAACATGTCACTGTAGCTTTCATCAAAGATGGAAGAACGCTCATTGAGTTGATTCAGTTTGATCGGCCAGAGAGTGAGATCTGGCCGCATCCGGAAAAATTCCTGCTGAAGTAAGCCATCGGGGCTTTTAGCGGGATATTTCCAGTTAAAAGCCCTTATCAGAGCGGGCTGACAAAGGAGGCCAGGGACGCGAATCTTCACTTTCGATCCAGGCTTTTACCCAACCTTCCGGCTCTGGAGACCAGTCTTCCATATCCATGGCTTTTCTGACGCGTTCAGTAGCGACTATCCGGCCCTTCTCGGTAACAGCCGTTCTTAACAGGACTGAAGAAGCCGGTTCACCTTTCACCCACATGGACTGGATGATATAAACCCATCGCTCATCCATCGCGGTCACCTGGGTGTACGTAGTCACTTTGTCGAACATTCGGACCCGCTTTCGATAACGAGTGGTACTGCCTGCCACCACCAATCCCCATTTCTCCCTTTTAAGGACAGCAGACAGCCCGCTCTGAATAGAAAGAGTAAACCGGCCCAGATCGAACAGCGTCAAAACCCGACCATTATTCATTTCCATGAACAGATCTAAATCCCATGGCATACAGCGAAAGCGATTCTCACTGATGGCGTCAACAGAAATTTTGGGGGCTTTGTTGGCCCTGCGGAGAGTGGTCAGGAGTCGAATGAATGGATACATGCTCAAATCTTCTAGTAATAATGCCCAGCATCATAGCCA
>NZ_JAHHPR010000201.1:0-5526 GCF_024606255.1 Endozoicomonas sp. SESOKO3 | reverse complement strand
GAATGAGAAAATTTCGTCCCAATGCATTAAGCCTTGCCGTAGCCATTGCCATCAGTTCTTCCATCATTGTCACACAGGCACTGGCCGATCGCAGGTTGCAGACAAAATCTATCGATATTACAGACAATGGACCTGTGGAGTTTACCCGGAGTGAGAGCATTGTTCGGCCAACGTTAGGTGATGACCAGCAGCCAATACCCGGATCTTTCACAACCACCTACTCTTATCAGGCTCAAGTCAGTGCAGGTTATGTCATTCCTGCTAAAGGTTTTACAGATATTCTTTCTGATTTCTGCGGGGGTGTTTCCAGCGTTGATCTGTTTGAAACAGACGAAAATGACGTTGCCCGAAAATACATTAAAGTCCTGAAGGTGGGTGATGAGGAAGTCTTCAGGTTTACCCATAATCTTGAAGAAAAGGAACTGATCATTGAAGTCAGAAGCGGAATGACTGATCGGGACTCAGTTGAGGCTGTTCGCTCTCAGTTGGCTGGCATGGAATCATTGGAACCGTTAACGAAAATTGCCAGCCACACTCAACTGTTCTGGCTGCTGGAAGGTGCTGAGGAGAGAGCGGGAAACCTCGGCAAAAGTGATCACTATGTTTCCCTGGCTACCATTGAAGTCGACAAGGTTGAAGTGAATGGGCGTACCTTCATGCGTCTTATCTCAGGGGGTGATCAGCCCCCCGAACTGCAACGTCTGGGTCAATCACTCTTTGTCAATGATGAGGCTCTCCTGGCAGCAGCCACCTCGGCCTACATCCAGGTTCATATCCTCAGAGAGAATATACAACAGCAGGCTCTTAATGAACTATTGGCATACAGTAAACCCGTCGGATATGTTGTGCATGTCAAGGATGACAAACAGGTTTATCCTGTGCCTGCAGGTTATCCAATGCTGAAAGTAGAGGAAGCTCCGGGAGAGGTTATTGTTTTCTATGGTCAGATGCAGAATCCCCATGATATTGCTTTTGTAGAAAGCCTGCATAAGCACTGGGAAGAAGATAAGAGTAGTAACTCTGCCCCGGCATTAACGACACACGTTAAAAAATACAAGCTCGAAAGCTACCTGTACATCATTCGAAGCAGGCAGATGGAAATGCTGGAGGAGTTTACTGGGAGGCTCGACGCCGCTGCTGACACAGATCAACCCACAACACTTTCAAATGAAGACAAACTGACGATGCGTGCGCTTGCATTCTATGAATCTCTCCGGCAGGCATTGACCAGTGCTATTCCACATGGAGCAGATGAATTTGAGTTCACACTGGAACACATCAGAGTCGTTTCTTCAGTCATCACGCCAATCTGGATGCATAATCAACTCGTAAAACACTTCAGTTTCAAACCCGTATTTAGAAATCTTCTGATTAACCCGCACTTTGTTCAGAATATTCAGAAAGTGATACCCGTTATCAGCCATATCAACAAGCTGCAGATCGACACTTCCCGGGAAGACGGAGAGTTTGCTTCCAAAGTCATGAGCGATATGATGAACAGACAGCTGTCAGAGTTTAACAACGATCTGGAGAGGTTGCGGGTAAAAGAGGCCAAACTCGTCGAGCTAAACGAAAAATTACTTTACGCAACGGAACAAGCCGAAGAAACAAAGGCCATTGCCGTTCGTAGTCATGAGGAAAAACTGAGAGACAGGCAACGCTACGAAAATTCGCTTGCACTGTTAAGTGTCGAGCTGAAAGATCTGGAGAATCAGAATCAGAAAATACGGGATGCAGTCCATCGGATTCCATCACAGGTAAAACAAGTCCTTGGTGCCAGAACAGATGCCAAAATCGCTCATAACGCTCAAATGGCAGGGGATTTTGCTACTAATAACCAGGATGATAGCCTGCTACCCCAAGATCAAGACGAACTCCCCGGAAGAAAACTTCTTGAGAACATCATTGCACTGACCAAATTACCTGGGGCAAAACCACCTGATAGAGAAATCTTCAAAGCAATACTAGCCTTCCCTGAAGGCCTGCCCGGTATAACTCCGGTCAATGAAAACGATCTGGTTGCCCGCTTTCAGTCCACTCAACAGCAACCGGAAGAAGATGCGGATTCACCCGTTGGGCAAGAACTACCCGTCGTTGGACAGATCGGTCGGAGTCCCGTCAACGAAGCTGATCTGGAAGCCCGTCAAAAAGCCATTCAACAACACTCCGGAGAGAAAGCTCAGGTCGCTCGACAACATCCTCAGCAACGAAGCTTCAGAACAGATACTACAAGAGAAGCTGAAATCAAATCCCATCATGCAACCATTGCCGCACGCTTACACATTTGGAATTTTGACAACAATGCAGATGTTTTCGTTCAACATGAACGCCTGATTCAAAAAATCAATACGATTAATGATAAAAAAGGACGTCTGCGTCAACAACTTGAGGCCATCAATGCTCAGCAAGAACAACCGCCTCAGAGAGTTCAGAGAAGCAGAGATGCTCGCACCTCCTCTAAATCTAACACTGAAGAGGATCTAACAGTTACTCTTGGTGTTGAGCTGAATGATAACACCACTCCCGAAGAACTCGACGCCGTGGAAGTGGCAATAAACATGACGCTCTTCGAGCTTGAAAGGCTGAAAGAAATAATGGATCGAACACTGGCTCCCAAAACCAGGCCTGAAATACTCAGTACACTGACAAGCGTGGAAAAAATTCTGGAGGACGACCGTCTCAGTTATGAGGACGACGTGTATCTTCATCGCCAGATCATTTCTGAAGACTTGCAGAAGTACATCATAAATGCCAAAGAGCGCCTGGAGAAAAACGCCCTGATCATACTGGAAGGCTCAGAAAAATTATTCAACATCGACATCAATGAAGGTGATGACAAAGCAGCAAGACTTGAGAGGATTCACAAAAGGCTTGATGGCGATGATATCTCAGCTGACGACCTGGATGAGATGGACAAGATCATCTGGAGCGATTACAGCACGGCTTGGGAAGATCTGAGAGGAAGGGATTTCAGGCTCGAAACGATTCATCAGTGCCTTAGATCTGAAGTCGAAGTATCAGAAGAGCGAGTCAAAAATGAACAGGCACATTATCTTTCGGCTATAGAACGGGCGCTGGAAATCAACCCTCGTAGAAGCGTTGCCGCTATAGAAAAAAGCAAGGCTTTTACTACTAAACTAGCCAATGATATGCAGGTAGAGTTTGAAAAGGATGTTAGCCTGAATGAGCAGAAGCGTATTCTGGTATCGAGAGCCTGGGCATTATTGTACGAGGTACTTGGAACCTACGAAGATGAAAGTGTCAAAAGAGACAGAAACAATGAAATAGCCCATCAACTCAACATTGAGGGCTATGAGGATCATGCCGCTATTGACGACCAGATTCGTCTAATTAGACATAAACTCTTGCGCTTCGGTACTGAAATTTATGAAGCGGGCCAGCTCGATGTTAATGGACGTGTCAAAGCCATTGAGGATGAGCTTGACAGGCAAATGGCTCCCCTGGGACCAAAACCCCGATTCGCTCTTGATCGTGAGCTGGCTGAAGCCAGACGGGCACTACAAGAAGCTGAAAGTGAGCAGAAGACGGCTAATAAAAAACTGAATGATATTCGTCGCATACAATTGGCAATCTGGCAGAGTCTTGCCGACCTCATGGCTGTCCCGGATGATGGCGCTGAGGGTGAACTGGCTTTGACCAGGAAAAAGTACAATCATGTCACAAAATTCCTGCGTGAGTACGACGGGAAAAGTACGCAACAGGCCCACGCCCTGCTTGAAGAGGCTGTTGCACAGGAGAATCTGGAAGCCGTTCCTGACACCACTGAAAAAGCCGTGGGTCTTAAACCAGAACCTGCCGACACCAGTACACAACAGGTTGATGCCCTGAGAAACAAACAGGCACAACCGGGCGGTCATGATGCTAGCAAGATCCAGCAACTGATTCAGGAAGAGTGCCGTCTGGAAGGTGAGATTGAAGTCAGGAAAGCAGACATTGAGAGAATGAAGGATGTCCTTATAGCTGCCGAGGAAGCCGTCAAAAATGATGACGGTCCCTTTCAGTGCACGCCGAGGCAGGCAAAAGTTCTGGACGCCATCCACACATTCACGCAGCAGCACTCTCTCAAGAAACAAGCCCTGGAAGCCGCAATAGGTCTGGCAGAATTAGCCGTAGAAAGTGGTGAGGACATACCCGACTTTACGACTTTCGATTTTGACGAAGAATTTGCACCGGTCCACCTGCGGGCATTGGTCGGAGACACTCTGACGTTTGATCAGGCCAATCGGATTGTGACAGTCTTCAAGAGTCTGAAGACGACCTTCCCGGCCCCCGCTTTCGAATCTGTAGAAAATCAGCCTTCGAATGTGCTGAGAAACATCCAGCAGCTGATGTACAGGGCCAGGGATGAGTTGCAAAGCGGAGCTAAACAATACGACGACGAAATTCTCGGCATGGGCAAAACAGCCATTCACTACGTCGATTATGAGCCGGGGAACCTGAACAGCTTCTCCGAATACTTAGCTGCCCGTTATGCCAGTGGTAACAAGATCATCGCTCTGCTACGTGAAGGTCTGATCAGCAAGGTTGAACTTCAGAACTATATTAAGGCTATCAGAGGCGTCGCCGGATATCAGACAGTGGATGAATTTGAACACTTTCTTGGCTACAGATACGGCGTCAATGTGATTCACTTCAGTGCCGTTGTCGATATGCTGTCCGATAAGGGTGCTGAAGAATTCATGGAGAATGCCTTTACTCCTGTGACTGTGACCGCGACTGGCCCAGCAGGTATGAAAGAGTCTGTCGTCGGCATGAAAGAGTATGCAGCTGCCGTCATCGCCAACTACGTTCTTGACGATATCGCCTTTGAAAATGGCCGCAAGACAGCAGCATTCCTGACCAATATTCAGGACACGCTGACACCTTATGCCAATACTGCCGGCATCTCAGAATCAGACCTGATCAAGGTTATCCATGACACGTTGATGCGGGCTCACGCCGCAGCGATTGAGCGGCAGCTGAATGATTACTGGATCAAGCCTTCAGCCTTTCTGGTACAAGCTGTCACCTGGTACTACTCCAGCTACAAACCTCTACTGGTGACCCAAACCGCCATGGAGGCTGCCAACCTGTCCCTCTCAAACACGGCGTTCCTCTATCTTCTGGATCTGACGAGCCGGGGTGATTACACCCACAGAATGCTCACACCTTTCCAGCACTGGCTGGAACGCTATGGTTTTGATCTTGACCGAACCGGGCAATATGCCTACCACAGTGGCATTGAAAAAGTCACTGAAGTGGGCGGGCTGGCAATGCCACTGGGCAAGGCCGCGTCCTCAGTCATTCTGCTGAGAACCGGCTCTATGCTGTTTGCCAGACAGTACAACGCCAACCCGCATATGTATCGCAGTATTTCCCGTCTGGTTCCCGAAATGTTGAAATCCATGGCTACCGGACATGGCGTTCAGGTACCACTGCTGCACAGGATCACACCAGAAAAAGTGAAAATACTGGCCTCTGCCACAGCCGGCCTCGTGCTGGGACCGGTAGCCACGGTCGGAGCAT
>NZ_JAHHPR010000200.1:0-1619 GCF_024606255.1 Endozoicomonas sp. SESOKO3 | reverse complement strand
GGCAGTGGCAGACAGCTATGGCTTGAACCCATTTATACGGCAGGTGTGGGCTTTATCCGACAGAAAAGGCGGAGTATTGCCTGTGATATCCGTCGATGGTTGGGTTTGCATCATGAACTCGTATCCAGAAAGTGATGGGATTGAATTCGGTTATCCCGATGAGCTTATCCAGTTCGATGAGGATATGAAACCCTGTCATCCCTGGATTGAGTGCACGGTTCACCGTAAAGATCGGGAACATGCGATTCGGGTACGTGAGTATCTTGATGAGCTGTACCGGCCTGCGGTGATAAAGAATGGCAAGAAATTTCCCAGCCCCTGGCAGACTTGTCCTAAGCGTATGCTTCGCCATAAGTCTCAGATTCAGGCCATTCGGATTTCCTATGGTCTCAGCGGATTATTTGAACCGGATGAAGCAGAACGGTTGCTTGAAAACCAGATGGGTGAAGCAGTGCCTGATCTGCGAGAGCCTGAGTCAAAGCTGGAACAAACAGCGGGCAAGAAAGTGAAGGAAAAAACTGGGCTTGTGTCGTCAGAACCTGATGTTCTGGATGATACGCTGGCTGAGATAGCAGGGGAATTATTACCGGCGAAAGCTATTACTGGTGATGAAGTGCCTGAGCCCAATGGTCTTGAACCACAGGTTGTGTCGTTTATTGAGCAGATTGTGGAACGAGCCAGGGGAACAGGAGCCTTTACCGCTGCCCAGGGGTTTGCCCAGGAGCGGTTTAAGAAAGATGGTAATGCTCTGAATTACTGCCTTTTCCGGCTGGATGTGGTGCAGGCAGAATCAGCAAAACAGTCTGTTTAAGGTGATTTGTGATGAAGCAGGTCAATCTTGAGCAACGATCAAGGGAATGGTTCGACTGGAGAAGCTGCGGTATCACAGCCAGTGATGCTGCTGTGATTCTCGGGCAATCGCCTTATAAATCTCGTTGGCAGCTTTGGTGTGAAAAGAAAGGGGCAGAGAAATCGGGAGTCATGAAGGAACCGGATTTATCTTCAAACCCTCATGTTCAACGTGGGATTGAGGATGAAGACGACGCAAGGATTCGGATGGAAGAAGCGTTGGGCGATGCGCCTCTCTTGCCCGTTTGTGGGGAGTGGGAACAGAACCCAAGGCTGCGTGCCAGTTTTGACGGTATGACCAGGGACGGTATTCCGGTAGAACTGAAAGCGCCAAGTGAAAAAGTCTATCAGGATGTGAAGACTTTGAAGGGGCAGTCGGAAGGCTATCGACGTGCATTTGCACAAGTGCAGTTTCAGATGTTGGTTGCAGACTCTAATCGCGCCTGGCTCTGTTTTTATCGAAAAGGTAGGCCGATTCTTCCAGCCTGTATCAGCAGGGACGATCACCTGATTCAGCAATTGCGGACGGAAGCAGAAGTTTTCTGGCAACTTGTGGAAGATGGTGATGAGCCAGAGAAAGATCCGAATCTGGATGTTTATGTGCCAGAAGGTCCGACGGAGCATGCGCATTGGCTCAAGCTGGCAATGGTCTATCGCCGTCGTCAGTATCGTCTCGATGAGTTGAAAGGGATGCTGGAAACCGGGAAGTCTCAACAGAAGCGGCTGCAACAGGAGTTGCAAAAGTTGATGGGAGCATTCCGGGTAGCTGA